>NZ_JBITBU010000017.1:121127-191670 GCF_044452545.1 Nocardia sp. NPDC051900
CGAGCGACCGCCGCTTGCTCCTTCGTCGCGGACGCGGCGGCCGCTCGGACGCGAGCCGGGCCGCGAACGGCGCATGCTCGGTCTCGCTTCGCTCGAAACCGGTGGTTGAGCTGGTGTGGTTGCGTGCGAGAGTAATCGGGGGTCTGAGTTTCGCCGATGCCGCCCCGAGATGGTCGTGGTTGTCGGGTGCGCCGGGCGAATCCGTACCCGGTCCTGCGCCGAGTGGGGGCGGTGCTACTTCGGCAGCGCCGGGACGATCGCTTCGCCGATGGTCGCGAGGCGATCGCAGGGGTTCTGGTCCGCGGTCTTGTTGACCAGGGTCAGTTGCAGCAGGCCCTGCCGGGCGGGGAAGAGTACGTCGCACATTTGGTCTTTGGCGGCCTCGTCCACGCGGAACTGGCGTCCGGTGCGTCCGGCGATGGTGACGTCCTGGAAGTCGACATTGCCCGGCTTCCGCTCGAACTCGGCCACGGACATGCTGTTGGAGAACACGCCGAGGGTGAAGTCGGCGCCCTTCCATCCGCAGATCTCCCAACCGGGCTGCTTCACCCCGCCGACGCCGACCTGCTTGCTCGCCGGGTCGAGTCCGGCGCTCGTCAGCGCGGCGTCGGGGATGCCGGTGCAGGGATCGAACAGCTGGGTGGCCGTGCCCGCGGCGCTCGCGGTCTGCGTGGTGGTCGTCGCGGGGGACCCGCCGGACTCGTCGCCGCAGGCGGCCAGTCCTAACGCGAGTGCGATCGCCAAGGGAACCAACGTAATTCGGTGCGCCATCCAGCCCTCTTGCCATCCGGTTTGTCGCGCCGGACTGTATCAGAGTCGGGCCGCGAGGTTTCGCGGCGGGCGAAGGTGGGTAGGACACAACGAGTCTCGGCATTCGTTCGCGGATGCCGGTTTTGTCGCGCTCGTAACTCTTCGTTGCCAGTGTGTTTAGAAGTCCGCACAGTGTCCGTTTTGCCCGATTCTCGCGTTGACGACGGGTAGGCCGTGTGACAGTTTCCCCTTGATTTCCGCGTGCTCGCTGTGGAGCAGGCGCGGCGGCTGATCGGAGGAGCAGAGGGTGGTGCGGTCACCTGGACGACCGGAGAATTCCGGCGGCACACCGGTTGTCCCCCTCCGCATTTCCGATGGTGAACGCCAGGTGTCCGGCAGCGGAATTGTGCGCCCGCGAACCATCCGCGGGCAGCTGGCCCGCATCCTGGTGGTGTCGCTCGTGCTGGTGCTCGCGCTGTTGGGCACGCTGGTGGCACGCGAAGTGGACGCGTACCGGAAGAGCCGGGACACAGTCGCCGCGGTGACGCTCGCGCTGGCGGTGCAGGACCTGGTGCACGAGACGCAGCGCGAGCGCGGCCTGACCAATGGCCTGCTCGGCGGCGACCAGCGCTTGCGCCAGCCGGTCGACGACCAGCGCGGTGCGGTCGACCGCGCCTTGCGCGCCCTGCGGCAGGCGGTGGCGGACGGTCCGCCCGGCGCGGAGCGGGTGCGGGAGGCCGCCCGGCCGCTGGCCGATCTGGACGCGACCCGATCCACGATCGACCAGCGGCGAGAACCCCGGCAGGCGGCGTTCCAGTACTACACCGACGCGATCGACGCCCTGAACCACCTGTCCCTCGGTCTGGATCAGGCCGCCGACCCGGTGGTCCGGCACGGGCTGCAAGCGCTGTACGCGCTGGGTGAGGCGAAGGAGCAGACGGCTCGCGAGCGCGGCTTCCTCAACGGCGTCTTCGCCGCGGATGCCTTCGGGCCGGGCGAGTACGTGCAATTCCTCGACATCCGCGCGGCCAAACTGGCCGGACTGGCCGCGTTCGCCCGCGACGCGACCGGCGCTCAGCAGGCGCGCTTGGACGCCGTGCTGGACGGCGCGGACGCGGACGCGGCCGCGGAGTCGGAGAACGTCGCGATCGCCGCGGGCGGCGGACCGCTGGCGCGCCCGGTCGATCCGATCGCCTGGTGGACCAGGATGACCGCGGTCATCGACGAGCAGCGCACCGTGCAGCAGACGGTCGGCGCCGACGTGCGGCAGCGGGCAGAGGTGTTGCGCGGCGACGCCGCGCTGGCCCTCGGCGCGTTCGTGCTCGCCGCGCTGGCGGCGATCGCGCTGGAGGTGGCGCTGGTCGTCGCCGCGGTGCGCGCGATCGTCCGGCCGCTGGCCACGCTGGCCGCGGACGCCGACGACGTATCCGGTCGGCGGCTGCCCGACGTGATCTCGGCCTGGCGCACCGGCGACGACACCCGGCCGCCCGACCCGCCCGCCCCGGTGCGACCACCGCCGGGGGCGGGCGTCGAGATCGTCGCCGTGGCCCGAGCGCTGGATCGGGTGCAGTCCACCGCCTTCGACCTCGCGTCGGAGCAGGCGCTGGTGCGCCGCAACACCACCGAGTCGATGGTCAGCCTGGCCCGCCGCAACCAGAACCTCGTGCGCCGCCAGCTCGGCCTGATCAGCGAATTCGAACGCGAGGAGCTCGATCCCAAGGCGCTGTCGAACCTCTTCGAGCTCGACCATCTCGCCACCCGCATGCGCCGCAACGCCGAAAGCCTGCTCGTGCTGGTCGGCGAGGCGAGCCCGCGCCGCTGGGCCGAGCCGATCCCGCTGAGCGACGTGATCCGCGCGGGCCTGTCCGAGGTCGACGACTACCGCAGGGTGGTGCTGCGCCGGATGGACGACGTGCTCATCGCCGGCGCGGCGGCCAGCGAACTCGCGCACATACTCGCGGAGCTGATCGAGAACGGGCTGGCGTTCTCCCCACCGGATGTCGAGGTGGAGATCTACGGGCGCGCCGGGCCCAACGGGTACTTGCTCGCGGTGGTCGACCACGGCGTCGGCATGCCCGCCGACCAATTGGCCCAGGCCAACGCACGATTGCGCGGCGAACAGGACTTCGTCGTCGCACCGACCCGCCACCTCGGCCACTACGTGGTCGGCAGGCTCGCCGAGCGGCTCGGCATCACGGTCGAACTGAGCGTCTCGCCGGTGAGCGGCATCGTCGCGCGCCTGACGCTGCCGCCCGGCATGGTCGAGACCGAGCCGGATCGGCGCGACGATCCCGCCACCTCCCACACCGCCACGGTGGGCGATACCGCTGGGTCTCCGAGCGGTTCGAGGCCACAATCGCGCGCTACCGCTACCGCTACCGCTACGACCGCCGACCGCCCACCGGCGCACGCGGTGAACGCCGGGTCGTCGCCCTACACGCAGTTCGTTTCCGCACGGACCGAGCCGACAGCGAGCGCCGGTCTCATCGAATCCCGCCGCGCACAAGAGCCATCCGGCCCGGCGCCGAGCGAACCCGCGGCGCGGCACACCAAGAACGGCTTGGTGAAACGGAACAAGAAGGCCCGCGCTGCCGCCACCGGCGCGCGGCCCGACGCGCCGCCCCGCATGGAGCCCGCCCCCGCGGTCGAGCGCTCACCCGAGGAGATCCGCAGCATGCTGTCCTCCTTCCGGACGGGACATCAGCGTGGCGCGCCCGCACGGCACGCCGCCGCGCGGGACGACCGCGTCCGCGCCGCCGACGCGGCGCCCGAATTCCAGCCCGCCGCGACCATGGCAGAGGAGATCCGGTGACCACCCACATATCGAGCGCCGACCCGCACACGTTCAATTGGATGCTGGCCAACTTCGTTCGCGAGACCGACGGTGTGCGCGAGGCGGTCGCGGTGTCCTCGGACGGCCTGCTCATCGCCATGTCCGAAGGATTGGACCGCGCCTCCGCCGACCGGCTCGCCGCCATGGTGTCCGGGCTGGTCGGGCTGGCCCGCAGCGCCTCGCGCAGCTACTCCTTCGACGGCCTGAAACTGATCATGATCGAGATGAGGCGCGGGTTCCTGCTCGTCTCCGCCATGGGCGACGGCAGCTGTCTCGGCGTGATCGCCGACAGCGGTTGCGACGTCGGTCTGGTCGGCTACGAGATGGCGGTGCTCGCCGACCGCGCTGGTGCGCTGCTCGATCCCGCGCTCATCGCCGAACTGCGTGAGTCGCTGCGGCGATGAGACACGAATTCGCCTCCGGCGAGGACCGATTCGTGCGGCCCTTCGTGGTCACCGCGGGACGCACCAGGCCGCTGCTGGACGGACTGCGCATCGAGACGTTGGTGCGGGCCGAGCCCGCAGCGCTGTCCGCGCCGCTGCGTTTCGAGCAGCGCACCCTCGTGCGGTTGTGCCAGCGGCCGCACTCCATCGCCGAGATCGGCGCCGCGCTCGGCGTGCCGGTCGGGGTCGCCAAGGTCGTGGTCAGCGACCTGGCCGCCACCGGACACGTGACCGTGCGCTCGGCCGACCAGCTCACCGCCGCCGCCATCGAGAGGATCAGGGACCTTGTCCGGGCACTCTGACATGCGAACGCCTACCATGCCGTCCTCGGTGAAAATCGTGGTCAGCGGTGGTTTCGGCGTCGGGAAGACGACATTCATCGGAGCCATCTCCGAAATCGAGCCGCTGGTGACCGAGGCGGCGATGACCGAGATGGCCGTCGGCGTGGACGACGCGGGGCATCGGGCCGACAAGACGCAGACCACGGTCGCCCTCGACTTCGGGCGCATCACCCTGGACAGCTCGCTGCTGCTGTACCTGTTCGGCACGCCGGGCCAGGACCGTTTCGTCTTCCTGTGGGACGACCTGGTCGACGGTGCGCTCGGCGCGGTGATCGTGGTGGACACCGGCCGCGTCGACGACTGCTATCCGGTACTGGACTATTTCGAGGCACGCGGCACGCCGTTCGTCATCGCGGTCAACCGCTTCGACGGCAGCACGCGTTTCGACCTCGACGAGGTCCGCGAGGCGCTCGAACTGGAGGATTGGATCCCGGTGCTGGAATGCGATGCCAGGCAGCGCGATTCGGTCAAGGAGGTGCTGGTCTCGCTACTCGAACAGGTCCTGTTGCACCGGACGGATCACCTGACCGCAAGGGACGCGGGCTGAGAATCGCCGCGAGATTGCGCCGCGACCGATGAATTCGCCGCGCGTGCGTCGTCCGTACTGTTGCCCGGCCCTGACGAACAGAAGGAGCATCATCATGAGCAACGGCGCGGACCTCGGCCTCACCCACATCGGCGTGCTGGTCGGTGACCAGGACAAGGCCTTGGAGTTCTATCGCGACGTGATCGGTCTGGAAGTGCGTGCGGACCTGCCGTTCGCCGGTGGGCGCTGGCTGACCGTCGGGCCGGCGAAGCAGCCGGGCATCGAGTTCATTCTGGAGACCCCCGAGATGGTGCCGGACGAGGCGGCCGCCGCGGCGGCGCGGGCCCGGCTGGCCAACGGGGCGCAGGGCACGTTGATCTTCACCACCGACGCCGTGGACGCCACGTTCGCCCGGCTGCGCGACGCCGGGGTGGAGGTGACGCAGGAGCCGATCTCGCAGCCGTACGGCGTCCGCGACTGCGGGTTCCGTGACCTGTGGGGCAACCACCTGCGCTTCTCCGAACTCCTCGGCTGAGCCGGGCGCGGCCGGTGTGGGCCGCGTCGCATTTCCCGGCGGGCCGGAGGACAATACTGTCTGATCATGGGTGAAACGACGAGCGAGACCCAACAGGACGCCATCCGGCCGCTGCGCGACGACATCCGGTTCCTCGGTGGCGTGCTCGGCGACACCATTCGCGACCACGAGGGGCCGGAGGTCTTCGACCTCATAGAGCGCGTGCGCATCGAAGCGTTCCGGGTGCGCCGCGAGGAGGTCGGGCGCAGCGCCGTCGCGGAGATGCTCGACGGAGTGGACATCACGGTGGCCCTTCCGCTCATCCGCGCGTTCAGCTACTTCGTGCTGCTGGCCAATCTGGCCGAGGACATCCAGCGCGACCGCCGCCGCGCCGCGCACGAGACGGCGGGCGAACCGCCGCAGGACTCGTCACTGGCGGCCACCTACCGCAAGCTGGACGCGGCGGCGCTGGACGGAACCCGGGTCGCGGATCTGCTGGCCGACGCGCTGGTGTCGCCGGTGATCACCGCGCACCCGACCGAGACGCGCCGCCGCACCGTCTTCGACGCGCAGGCCCGGATCACCGAGCTGATGCGCCTGCGCCAGCGCTACGCCGAGAACGAGCGCGAGCGCGCCGACCTCGAGCGGCGAATCCGCCGCCAGGTGCTGAGCCTGTGGCGCACCGCGCTGATCCGCTTGGCGCGCTTGCGCATCCAGGACGAGATCTCGGTGGGTCTGCGCTACTACGACCTGACCCTGTTCGACGTGATCCCGGCGATCAACGCGGAGGTACGCGCCGCGCTGCGCTCGCGCTGGCCCGGCGTCGAGCTGCTGCCGCGCCCGATGCTGCGTCCGGGTTCGTGGATCGGCGGCGACCGCGACGGCAACCCGTACGTCACCGCCGAGGTGGTGCGGCAGGCCGCCTCCCGCGCCGCGGGCGTCGCGTTCGAGCGCTACCTGCGCGATCTGGTGGAACTGGAGAAGACGCTGTCGTTGTCGGCCCGGTTGGTCGCCGTGACGCCCGAGGTCGCCGCGCTCGCCGAGACCGGGTACCCCGATCCGGCGACGCACGCCGACGAGCCGTATCGCCGTGCGCTGCACCACGTCCGGGCCCGGCTGACCGCCACCGCGCTGGCGGCGCTCGAGCAGGTGCCGCCGAACGGCCTCGATGCCGGGGCGCGGCCCTACCCGACTCCGCAGGCCGTCCTGGACGACTTGGACGCGATCGACGCCTCGCTGCGGCGCAGTGGCGACGGCCTGCTCGCCGACGATCGCCTCGCCACGTTGCGCCACGCCCTGGAGACGTTCGGCTTCCATTTGCAGAGCCTGGACATGCGCCAGAACTCGGAGGTGCACGAGCAGGTCGTCGCCGAACTGCTGGCCTGGGCCGGGGTGCACTCCGACTACGCGAGCCTGCCGGAGTCGCGCCGGGTGGAACTGCTCGCCGCCGAGCTGCGCACTCGCCGCCCGCTGCTCGGTCCGCACGCCCGGCTGAGCGAACTGGCCGTCAAGGAACTCGGCATCGTCCGCGCCGCCCGCGACGTGGTGGACACGCTCGGCGCGGCGGCGGTGCCGAACTACATCATCAGCATGTGCACGTCGGTCAGTGACCTGCTCGAAGCCGCCCTGCTACTGAAGGAGGGCGGTCTGCTCGACGCGGGGGAGCCGGACGGGCCGCCGAGTTGCCCGGTGGGCATCGTCCCGCTGTTCGAGACCATCGAGGACCTCGGCGCGGGTGCGGCCACGCTGTCGGCGGCGCTGGAGGTGCCGGTCTATCGCGAGCTGGTGGCCGCGCAGGGCATGCGTCAAGAAGTGATGCTCGGCTACTCCGACTCCAACAAGGACGGCGGGTATCTGGCCGCCAACTGGGCGTTGTACCGGGCGGAGCTGGATCTGGTCGAGGTCGCCCGCAAGACCGGCATCCGGTTGCGGCTGTTCCACGGCCGCGGCGGCACGGTCGGTCGCGGCGGCGGCCGCAGCTACGACGCGATCCTCGCCCAGCCGGCCGGAGCGGTGCGCGGCTCGCTGCGGCTCACCGAGCAGGGCGAGGTGATCGCCGCGAAATACGCCGAACCCGGTGCGGCGCATCGCAATCTGGAGTCGCTGATCGCGGGCACCCTGGAGTCGACGCTGCTGGACGTGGAGGGTCTCGGCGCCGACGCCGAGCCGTCCTACGGCATCATGGACGACCTGGCGGCCCGCGCCCGAGCCGCGTACGCGCGGCTGGTGCACGAGACACCCGGATTCGTCGAGTACTTCCGGCAGTCCACGCCGGTCGCCGAGGTGGGCGATCTGAACATCGGCAGCAGGCCTGCCTCGCGCAAGCCGACGAATTCGGTCGCGGACCTGCGCGCCATCCCGTGGGTGATGTCGTGGAGTCAGGCGCGGGTGATGCTGCCGGGGTGGTACGGCACCGGTGCCGCGCTGGAGGAGTGGATCGGCGGCGACCCGGAACGTCTGGCGACCTTGGCGGATCTGTATCGCCGCTGGCCGTTCTTCCGCACGGTGCTGTCCAATCTGGCGCAGGTGATGGCCAAGAGCGATCTGGACATCGCCGCCCGCTACGCGGAACTCGTGGACGACGTGGCGTTGCGGGAGCAGATCTTCGGCATGATCCGCGACGAACACGCGCGGACCGTCCGCATGCATGCCGCGATCACCGGCAACGATCACCTGCTGGCCGACAACCCGTCGCTGGCCGAGTCGATCCACAACCGCTTCCCCTACCTGGAACCACTGAACCAGATGCAGGTGGAGCTGCTGCGCCGCCTCCGGGCCGGGGACGACTCCGAACTGGTGAAACGCGGCATCCTGCTGACGATGAACGGCCTGGCCACCGCCCTGCGCAACTCGGGATAGCCGCCGAAGGGCCCGCGTCCGGTAGGAAGGACGTCGTGTCGATCGACGAAGCAGCCGTGGCGGCGCTGGCGGACCGCCGGATCGGTCCCGAGCACAAGGGCATGCCACCCGCGTTCTGGGGGCGGACCGTGCGCGAACTCCGCGCTGCCGCACCGGCGCTCGATCAGCTGGAGACGCCGGTGCTCACGGTCGATCGCGCGGCCCTCGCGGAGAACATCGCGGTCATGGCCGAGTGGGTGCGCGCGGCAGGCGTTCGGCTGGCGCCGCACGGCAAGACGACGATGGCGCCGCAGGTGTGGGCCGATCAGCTGGCCGCGGGCTCATGGGGCATCACCCTGGCCACCATCTGGCAGACGCAGGTGGCGCGGTCCTTCGGCGTCGCGCGGGTGCTGCTGGCCAACGCGCTGGTTGACCCGGTCGGATTGCGTTGGGTCGCGGCGGAATCGGCGCGCGATCCGTCTTTCGAGTTCTACTGCTGGGCCGACAGCGCCGAAACGGTCGCTTTGATGGACGCGCACCTGCGCACCGCCCCCGAGTCGGCGCGGATCCGGGTGCTGGTGGAACTCGGCGGCCCGCACGGCAGAACCGGCGCACGCACGGTGGAGCAGGCGCACGCCGTAGCTCGGGCGATCGCCGGCGCGTCCCGGCTGACGCTCGCCGGGGTGGGCGGTTACGAGGGC
Source organism: Nocardia sp. NPDC051900 (assembly GCF_044452545.1). Classification (NCBI taxonomy): domain Bacteria; kingdom Bacillati; phylum Actinomycetota; class Actinomycetes; order Mycobacteriales; family Nocardiaceae; genus Nocardia; species Nocardia sp. NPDC051900. The sequence goes on from NZ_JBITBU010000017.1 coordinate 130,074, forward strand.
GCGCTCGCACACGACCGCACCCCGACCGGCATCCGCGCGGTGCGCGACTACCTCGGGGAACTCGCCCGGCTGCACCGGGAACTCGACGCGGCGGGGCGATATCACGGTCCGGCCGTCGTCACCGCCGGTGGGAGCGCCTATCCCGAGCTGGCGCTCGAGTACCTCGCCCCGCTGTCCGACGAGCGGGGCAGGCAAGGTGTCGCGACGACGGTCGTGCTGCGCTCGGGCGCGTATGTCATCCACGATGACGGCTTCTACGCGAGCATGTCGCCACTGGCGGCTCCCGAGTGCGCGCGGCCGCTGCGCTCGGCGATGCACGGCTGGGCACGCGCACTCTCGCGCCCGGAGCCCGGCCTCGCATTGCTCGACGCGGGCAAACGTGATCTGCCTTTCGACGAGGGGATGCCGGTTCCGCAGCGCGTCGCGGGACTGCGGGGCGGTGCGCTCGACTCGGACGCGACGGTCTCCGCGCTCAACGACCAGCACGCCTTCCTCCGGTTACCGGGCGGCGCCGCCACCGAGTTGCCCATCGGGGCGGTCGTTCGGCTCGGTCTGTCGCACCCGTGCACGGCTTTCGACAAATGGCGGCTGATCCCGGTGATCGATGACGCCGACGCGCCCTCGCCGCGAGTGGTGGATCTCCTGCACACGTTCTTCTGACGGTGGCGGCGGGCTTCGGCCGCGACGCCCGGCGCTAGTCGTTCGAAGCGATCAGCGCGCGCACCAACCGGTCCAGCACCGGACGCGGATCGAAATCCGGCGTCGGATCGACCAATTGGTGCAGGATGATGCCCTCGAGCTGGCCGACCAGGATCTGCGTCGTCGCCCGGTCCCCGCCGACGTTCGCCAGCAGGCTCGCGGCCCATTCGGTCAGCCTGCGGTGGCCGCCCCGCACGGTCTCGCGCAGCGCGGGCGAGGTCCGCGCTTCTTGGAACAGCGCGTAGCGCGCCAATGTCCGTGCGCGGTCGGTCCGCACCGCGTGGACGACGAAGGCGGCCGTGCCGTCGACGAGTTCCTCGATGGTGGCGGGGGCGGGTCGCCGGTTGAGCGCCTCCCAATCCGCGTAGTCGCGAGCTTCGAGTCGCTCGGCGATGCCGGTCAGCAGCGCCGCACGGGTGCGGAAGTAGTTGGACGCCGATCCGGCGGGCATGCCCGCGACCTCGTCCACCGCGCGGTGGGTGAGCGCTCGGATCCCGCGGGACCCGAGCAGCTCGATCGCCGCGTCCAAGACGAGTTCGCGCTTACCGGACATTCCTCGATACTACAACGGTAGTGATACCGGTTACAGTCCGGCGCGCGACACTACATACGTAGTAATGTTCCGGGAAGCCGAGTGGTCCGTAGAAAGGGGAAACGATGCCCGAGGTGGTCATCGTGGGCGGTGGCATCGGTGGTCTGGCGACCGCGGTCGCCTTCCTCCGGCAGGGCCTGCGCGTCGAAGTGCTCGAGCGGAGTGCCGAGATCACCGAGGTCGGGGCGGGGTTGTCCTTGTGGCCCAACGCCCTGCGTGCTCTCGATGTACTCGGCCTGGGCGACGCGGTGCGGGCACGGGCCGTCGAGGAGGGCGCTGCGGGTATTCGCGACCGCACCGGGCGGTGGCTGACCAGGATCGACGCCGAGAAGCTCCGGGCGGCGTACGGCAGCCCGATCATGCTGCACCGCGCCGATCTGGTGGACATTCTGCGGTCGGCCATCCCGGCGGAGGCGCTGCGCACCGGTGTCACCGTGGCCGAGGCGAGGGTGGACGGCACGGTGGTGCACTCGGCCGGGACGTCCAGCGGAGACTTCGTCGTCGGCGCCGACGGCATCCGCAGTGTGGTGCGCCGCGCCGTCTGCGGCGAGATTCGGCCCCGCTACGGCGGATACACCGCATGGCGTCTGGTCGTCACGCCGCACCAGCCGGTCACTGATATGGGCGAAAGCTGGGGGTGCGGCGAGCGTTTCGGGTACGCGCCGCTCGCGGACGGCCGGGTCTACTGCTTCGCCACCGCGAACATGCCCGCGGGCACGGCGAGCGGCGGGCTCGCCGAGTTGCGCGCGCGGTTCGGCGGCTGGCACGAGCCGATTCCCGCCCTGCTCGCCGCGGCCGGGGACGCCGAGGTGCTGCGGCACGATCTCTACGACCTGCCCGCGCTGAAAACCTTTGTGGCAGGACGGATCGCGCTCGTCGGCGACGCCGCGCACGCGATGATGCCCAACCTCGGGCAAGGCGCCTGCCAGGCGCTGGAGGACGCCGTGGTGCTGGCCAGGGTCGTGACCCGCGACGGTGACCTGACCGCCTACGACCGGGAACGCGGGCCGCGTACCCGGATGATCGCGTCTCGCTCGCGCCGGATCGGCGCGGTGGCGCAACTGTCGTTCCCGCCCGGCGTCGCGTTGCGGAACGCCTTGCTGCGGGCGATCCCCGATTCGGTGCAACTCAGGTCGTTCGCGCCGGTCCTGGATTGGCGCTGCTAGCTCGCTACGATCCGAAGTCGCGTACCGCGCGCTCGCAGCGGGCGGCCTGGGCGCGGAGCGCGTCGAGGAGTTCCGGTGGGCCGGTGAGCACGGTGAAGTCGAGATCGACCGAGGTGATCATCCAGACCAGCTGTTCGGGCGTCTCGCTGCCGACGTGCAGGCGGCAGCTGTGCTCGTCGACGGCTTCCACGACGCCCGCACCGGGCCAGACGCGTCCGGCGGCGTCGTCGGCCGATCGGTGCAGCAGCACCGTCGCCTGATGTGGCCACGAGTGGGCCGACAGCCGCATCGAAAGATATGCCACGACATCGCCTTCCGGCGGCTCCCGGGGCGTGAAGCGCGGCCCGGTCGGAATCCGCGGGGTCATCCGGTCCACCCGGAAGGTGCGCCAGTCGGCGCGGTCGACATCCCAGGCGACCAGGTACCAATGCCTGCTGAAGTGCACGAGGGTGTGCGGCTCGACGGTGCGCGGGCCGAGCGCGCCGTTGTGCGCGCGGTAGTCGAACCGGAGCCGTTCGTGGCGCTGGCACGTTTCGGCGATGGCCATGAGCGTGTCCGGATCGACCTGCGGCGCCGGTGCGCCGACGCGCAAGGTGGCGCCGCGCAGGGTGCGGATCCGGTGCCGCAAGCGCGGCGGGAGCACCTGCTCCAGTTTGGTCAGCGCGCGCAGCGATGCCTCTTCGAGCCCGGTCACGGTGCCGCCGCGCAGCCCGACCGCCACCGCGACCGCTTCGTCGTCGTCGAGCAGCAGCGGCGGCAGCGCTGTCCCCGCGCCCAGCCGGTAGCCCGCGGCGCCGCGGGTGGCATGGATCGGGTAGCCCAGCTCGCGCAGCCGGTCGACGTCGCGGCGAACGGTGCGGCCGGTGACGCCGAGCCGTTCGGCCAGTTCGGTGCCCGTCCGGTCCGGACGGGTCTGCAGCAGAGTCAGCAGGGCGAGCAGGCGGGCCGACGTTTCCAGCATGACGCCAGCATGCCCGGAAGTTAGGAACGCTCCCGTCCTAAGCCCTTCCTACCGTGGCCGATATGACTACCGAACCGGACATTCGCCCCTTCCGCATCGCCATCCCGCAAGAGCGGATCGACGATCTGCACCGGCGCCTCGCAGGCACGTCGTGGCCGAGCGACCTGCCCGGCGCGGGATGGGACAAGGGCATGCGAGTGTCCTACCTGCGACCGCTGGCCGAGTACTGGCGTACCGAATTCGATTGGCGCGCAGTGGAAGCGGAGCTGAACGAGCTGCCGCAGTTCGTCACCGACATCGAGGGGCGGCAGGTGCACTTCTTGCACCTGCGCTCTCCGGAGCCGAATGCCATGCCGCTGGTGCTCGGGCACGGCTGGCCCGCGTCGTTCGTCGAGTTCCTGGAGTTGCTCGGACCGCTGAGCGATCCGCGCGCACACGGCGGCGACCCGGCCGACGCGTTCCACGTGGTTGTGCCCTCGCTGCCGGGTTTCGCGTTCTCCGCGGTGGCCCCGGACCCGGGTGCGGGCTCGACCGAGCGGTTCGCGGAGGTGGTCGCGGCACTCATGGCGCGTCTGGGCTACCACCGCTACGGCGTGCAGGGCGGCGACGCGGGGTACTTCGTCGCCGCCCAGCTGGGCCATATCGACTCCGAGCATTTGGTAGGCCTGCACGTGAACGGCCCGATTACGATTCCGTCCTGGGACGGCGACGCCGAAAACTCCGGCGGCCCGGACGAATACGTGGCTCAGGCGGAATGGTCCGCGGCGGATCAGGCGAAGCTGGACACGATGACCGGTCCGGACAGCTACGCCCGCTACGACTACGCGACCGTGCAGGCGAACCGTCCGCAGACGCTCGCGATCGGCCTCCAGGACTCACCCGCCGGGCTGCTGGCTTGGATCGCCGACCTGTTCCGGCAGTACACCGACCCGGCGATCGAGCTGCCCGACGACGCGGTGGGCCGGGATGCGCTGCTGACCAACGTCAGCCTGTACTGGTTCACCGGAACCTTCGCCTCCTCGCTGCGGCTCTACAGCGAATCCGCGGTCTGGGGCGCGCCGACGCGGAAGTCCGACGTGCCGACCGCGGCGGCGATCTTCCCCGGCGACATGTCCGTCCGCAAACTCGCCGAAGACGCGCACAACATCGTCCGGTGGACCGAGTTCGACCGCGGCGGGCATTTCGCGGCGATGGAGGCGCCGGATCTGCTGATCGCGGACGTGCGCGAGTTCTTTCGCACGCTGCGCTGATCCGGCCCACTCGTCCACAGAGCTGACCGGGCCGGACATCACCCGGCGGCCGCGCACGGCCGGTGAGTGGTCCATCCGTCGATGGACCTCGGCGGATCCGCTTGTCCCGCCGGGCTTTCCCGGGTCGAATGTCGGTGCGGCGGCACGCTCGAGACCCGGATCATCCGTCGTACCGGAGTGCCGCTTCGAAGGCGGCGCGGTGGGCGCTGGTGTAGGCCTGTTCCCGTTCGGACCAGGCGATGCGGGAGGCGACCTGCTCGGGGCTGGTGCCGCGATGGCCGGGTTCGGTCAGCTGTGCTGTCCACCAGTGGGCGTTGCGAATCTGGCGGTCGAGCATCGCGTCGACGACGTGGGCTCGCTCGGCGGTGGTGAGGCCGTAGGCGTCGGCGAGGATTCGCACCTGGGCTGCTTGGGCGGGGGCGGGTGGTGCGTCGGGCTTCGAGGAGACGCACCACGTCCAGGCCAGGTACCCGAAGTCTTCGAGCGGATCGCCGGGGGCGGCGGTGTCGAAATCGATGAAGGCGACCGGTCGGGCGTTCCGGAAGACGGTGTTGTTGGGGCCGGGGTCGTGGTGGCAGACGACCGGTCGGCCTGCCGTGAGGCCGCTGTCGCGGGTCGCGTCGTGGAGCGAACGGAGCAGGGCCCCTGCTGCGGCGACCTGGGTGTCCGTCCAGCGCTGGAACCTGGCGGGCACCCATCCGGGCAGGTAGGTGAAGGTATCGCGGCCGGTGTCGTCGAGTCCGAGATAACGCGGTGCGCCGGCGAAACGGACTTGCTCGAGGTGCGTGAGCAGCTCGGCGACGAAGGCCGACGAGGCGGTGGTTGGTCGTCGCACCGTGTCGCCGACGCGGACCACGCCGGGGGTGATTCGTCCTCCGGTCAGGGGGACTTCAGCATCAGGTGGCATAGGAACTACTTCCCGGAGTAGCGCGCGTGCATGGCGGCTGCGGTCGCCGCGAGTCGAGCGCGCAACTGCGGTGGGTCGAGAACCTCGACGTGCTCGCCGAGCGGCAGCAGGCCGTGGGCGAGCACGTCGTAGGACTCCGACGGAACCACCACCTCGACCCAGCCTTCGGCATCGGGCGGTCCCGCCGAGGCCAGTGCCTCCGCGACCGCCGCCGGATCGTTCGTCAGCCGCAGCAGGCGCAGGTGGGTGGCGGCGATCCGGCAGCGCGCCCGCACGCGCAGCATCGAGCGCGCGAATTCGTCGGCGGCCTCGGACCAATGTGTGCGCAGATCGAATTGCGCTGGGCGGGAGAAGGTTTCGCCGGTCGGCTCGGCGGCGAGTATCCGGCCGACCCGGTACGAGCGCGGTGTGGACCCGCTGCGCGCCACCAGATACCAGGTGCCCGCCTTGAGCACCAGACCGAGCGGGTCGAGCAGGCGCTCGACCACCTTGTCGTTGCGGCGGTAGCGCACCCGCAGCCTGCGGTCGTGCCAGAGCGCGTCGGCGATCGTCGCGAGCATCGGCGTCTCGTCCGGCCGGTGGAACCAGCCCGGCGCGTCGACGAGCACCCGCTCGGCGATGCGCGTCGCCCGCCCGCGCAGTTCCGGCGGCAGCGCGGCGAGCACCTTCAACTGCGCGGTGGCCAGCACGGTCCCGAGCCCGAGATCGGCGGCGGCGCCGGGCAGACCGGTCAGCAGCACCGCGTCGGCTTCGTCGGTGGTGAGGCCGGTGAGCCGGGTGCGGTAGCCGTCGACCAGCCGCACGCCGCCGGCCCGGCCCGGCTCGCTGTAGACCGGGACACCGGCCGCCGAGAGTGCCTCGACGTCGCGGTAGACGGTGCGCACCGACACCTCCAGTTCCCTGGCCAGTTCGGGCGCCGTGAGCCTGCCCCGCGTCTGCAACAGCAAGAGCAGCTGCACCAGTCGACTCGCTCGCACGTAGGCGACACTAGCCGGAAACCTGGACAGGAGATGGCAAGTATTCGCCGTACCGTCGCCGGTATGACCACTTGGAGCCGGTTCACCGAAGACGCGCCGCACATCGCCGAGATCTTCCTGCGCAGGCACCGCGCGGCGGGCAATCTCTGCATGCTCGGCACCATCCGTTCCGACGGATATCCACGGATCAGTCCGATCGAACCGCGCGTCTTCGATGAACTCCTGGTGATCGCCGGGATGCCGGGCACGACCAAGTTCCGCGATCTGGCGCGCGATCCGCGCTTCTGCCTGCACACCGCCACGGTGGACACGAACGTGTCCGACGGCGACGCCAAACTCTTCGGCACGGTCGTCGAGCTTCCAGACCGCGACGTGCACGTTCGCTTCGCTCAGCACCTGTTCGACGAGACCGGTTTCGACATCAGGGGCCAACAGTTCGACCACTTCTACGTCGCCGATCTCACCGGCGCGTCGACAGTGGAGGTCGCGGGCGACCACCTCGACATCACCATCTGGAAGCCGGGCGAAGGCGAACGCGTGGTGCGCAAGCACTGACCCGGCGCCGCCGCCTCACTCCGGTGCCGTCAACTGGGCGGCGATCGGGCTCGGGACCGGGACACCGCGACGGCGCAGGTCTTCCAGGAATCGGCGGACGAGAGGATCGCCCGGGGTGGCGGTGAGGCAGACGACCTCGCGCACCAAGGGCGGACGCAGGCTGCGGACGGCGCCGGAGAACGTGGCCGTCAGCGCGCTGGTCGGCACGAGTGCGGTGCCGAGTCCTGCGGCGGCCAGCTGGGCGGCGGTGGTGGCCTGCCGGGTCCGGGTGGACGCGGTCAGCGCCACGCCCCTGCCTGCCGCGATTTCGTCGAGCCAGGCGCCGAGACCGTTGTCGGAGTGGTAGTGCACCACCGGTCGAGCGGCGATGTCGGCGAAAGTGACCGTGGCCGTGGGCTCTCCGGCTGCCTGCGGCGACACCGCGACGATCTCCTCGGTTCCGATCACCACGAGGTGGCCCTCCCAGCGGGACGGCCGCGGCCCGAGGGCGAGGTCGGCCGTCCCGGCGGACACCATCTCGGCCATGGCGTCCGCGCTGGACAACTCGGCCAGGACGAGGTGTACCTCGGGGCGGCGGCGGTGCCAGGCGCGCAGCACAGGCGCGAGCAGGCTCGCGGACATGCTGTCCGCGCAAGCGATCCGCAGCTGTCCTCGCGCGCCCGCGGCGACGGCGCGGCCTGCCGTGACCACCCGTTCGGCGGCGGCCACGGCGGCACGCGCGTCCGCGGCGATCGCGCGGCCCGCCGCGGTGGCCCGCACACCGCGCGGCAGCCGCTCCAGCACCGGCGTGCCGAGTTCGCGTTCCAGCGCGGCGATCTGATGCGACAGCGCGGGCTGCGACAGATGCAGCCGGCCGGCGGCTTCGGTCACCGATCCGGAGTCCAGCACGGCGACCAGGCACTCCAGCGCGCGCAAAGTAGGCATTCGAGAATTTTATGGCAAAGCGAGAAAATATCGATCTCACGACGGGATGGCCGATGGTCTCCCTGCTTGTTCCTTCTCGGTGGGGGCGACCTACCGAGGAGGCAACTCATGACAGGCACGATGCATGGCAAGAAACTCGTCATCGTCGGCGGCGCGTCGGGCATCGCGCGACAGATCGCGCGAGACGGCGCCGCCGAGGGCGCGGACGTGGTGCTCGCGGGCCGGGACGAGAATGCCGTCGCCGCCGCGCGGCGGCAGGTGGCGGCCGAGACACGTGGTCGCGCGGCGATCCATGCCCTGCGCATCGATCTCGGCGACGAGGACTCCGTCGTCCGGGCGGCCGAGGAAATCGGTGAACTGGACTATCTGGTGTCAGTGGCGGCGGCGCGCGCGAACGGTCCCGTGGCCGAGCTGGACCGCGCGGCGGTCGTGCGGTCCTTCGACGCGAAGGTGATCGGCCCGATCCTGCTCGGCAAGCACTTCGCCGCCCGGATCAGGCCGGGCGGTGCACTGCTGCTGTTCTCCGGGGTCGCCGCATGGCGGCCGGCGCCGGGCCGGACGGTGATGGCCGCGACCAACGGCGCGGTGCGTTTTCTCGCCGAGGCGCTGGCGGTCGAGCTGGCGCCGGTCCGGGTGAACGCGCTGTCGCCGGGCATCGTCGACTCGGGCGCCTGGGACGGTCTGGGCGAGCGGAAAGAGCAATTCTTCGAGGAGGTGGCGGCTCGCAATCCGGCGCGCCGGGTCGGAAGCACCGCCGACATCTCCGCCGCGGCGCTGTCGGCACTGACCAATCCGTTCATGACCGGGACGACCCTCCACGTCGATGGCGGTGGCCGCCTGGCGTGAGCGCGGGCCGTCAATCGCTCCGGCGTGGTTGCCCACCGAGTTCGGCGCGCCGACGCGCCAGGAAACTGCGCTCGGCGGCGTTCTCGGTGCGGGCGATGGCGGCGGCGTAGGCGGCGGTGGCCTCCTCGGTGCGGCCGAGCCGGGTCAACAGGTCGGCGCGGATGGCATGGAACAGGTGGTACCCCGCCAGGGGCAGGGCGTCCACCTGTGTCAAGGCCGTTGCCGGACCGTGTATTTCGGCGACCGCGACCGCGCGATTGAGCGCGACGATCGGACTCGGCGTGAGTGCGGCGAGCTGGTCGTAGAGCCGCAGGATCTGGGTCCAGTCGGTGGCCGCGGCGGTGGGCGCGTCGGCATGCACCGCGTTGATCGCCGCCTGCAGCTGGTACTGCCCCGGCCGGTTGCGGCGCAGGCACTGCCGGACGAGTGCGTGTCCTTCGGCGACGAGGTCGCGGTCCCACCGGCTGCGATCCTGCTCCGCGAGCGGGACGAGAGAGCCGTCGGCACCCGTGCGGGCGGCCCGGCGGGACTCGCTCAGCAGCATCAACGCGAGCAGTCCGGTCACCTCGGGCTCGTCCGGCATCAGCCCTGCCAGCAAGCGCCCGAGGCGGATCGCCTCGGCGCAGAGGTCGGCCCGGACCAGCCGCGCGCCGGAGGAGGCGGTGTGCCCCTCGGTGAAGATCAGATACACGACGGCGAGTACCGCGCGCAGCCGGGCGGGCAGCTCGGCGTCGGCGGGCACCCGGTAGGGAATGCGGGCATCCCGGATCTTGCCTTTGGCGCGCACCAAGCGTTGCGCCATGGTCGCTTCCGAGACCAGGAATGCGTGGGCGATCTCGGCGGTGCCCAACCCGCCGAGCAGCCGGAGGGTCAGTGCCACCCGCGCCTGCTGCGCGAGGGCGGGGTGGCAGCAGGTGAAGATCAACCGGAGGCGGTCGTCGCGCACGGCGCTCACGGGCTCCAACGGTTCGTCCTCGGCATGCAGGAGTGCGGCCTGCGCGTGCCGGTCCGCCCGGGAGGCATCGCGGCGCAGGCGGTCGATCGCCCGGTTGCGCGCGGTGGTGATGATCCAGCCGGGCGGGCTCGGCGGGACACCGTCGGCGGGCCAGCGCTGGACGGCGGCGGCGAACGCGTCCTGCACCGCGTCCTCGGCGACGCCGATGTCTCCGAACACGCGGATCAAGCTCGCCACCGCACGGCCGTAGTGCTCGGCGAACACCGCTTCGATCACCGAGCCGGTCACGGCCTCGCTCATCTATTCGTCTCGGATCGGACGGACTTCGATGGGCAGAGCGACGACGGCGGCGAGCCTGCGGCCCCACTCCAGAGCCTCGTCGAGATCGGCGGCGCGGATGACGGTGAACCCGCCGATGTGCTCCTTGCCCTCGACATACGGGCCATCGGTGATCAGCATGTCGTCGCCTTCGGCGCGCAGCACGGTGGCGGTGCTCGGCGCGTGCAGGCCCGCCGCGAACACCCAGGCTCCCGCCGCCCGCATCTCGTCGTTCAGCGCCGCGAGATCGCGCATGATCTCGTCCAGGTTGTCCGGCACGCCGTCGTCGGGCTGGTAGATGCCGAGCAGATAGTTCTTCATTCCGTCGTCCTCCCTCACGCACGCCGGTAGGTGGTGATGACGACACCGGTGCCCGTCACCACGGTGTCGACCGACCGCAGGCCGACCGGCCCCACGCCGTCGAACAGGCGACGACCGGTGCCGAGCACCAGCGGGTGGGTCAGCAATAGGTACTCGTCCACGAGATCGTGACGCATCAGAGAGCGCAACAGGTCACCGCTGCCGAGTACCACCAGGTTCCGGTCCGGCTGCCGCCGCTGTATTCCGGGCACCGCCGTCGCCGCGTCGCCGCCGAGCCAGGTCGAATTCTGCCAGGCCAGCGGCCCGCTTCCGGTGCGAGAGGCGACGATCTTCTCGGTCTTGTCCAGCGCCTCGGCCATCGGATCGCCGACCTGTCGCGGCCAGTATCCCGCGAAATCCTGGTAGGTGCGCCTGCCGAGCAGCAGCGCGCCGCGGTTGGCCGCCATATGCCTGCCCATGACCTCCGCCTGCACCGGGTCGTCGTGCCGGTGTGCCCAGCCGCCGTGGGCGAATCCGTCCCTGCTGTCCTCATCCGCCCGGCCGGGCGCCTGCATGACGCCGTCCAAGCTCAGATGCTCCACCGCGATGATCTTGCTCATCTCCGCTCCTTCCGCGACCGGCGCGGCGCCGGTCTCACCACGTACACGAACGGACGACCGGCGTATCGACAGCGAGCGCGGAATATTTTCCGCCCAATTTTCCGGCACCGTGCCATCGGGCGGACTCACTTCTCAGGCAGCAGGCGTTGGATGTCGGAATAGCTGACGATGCCCGGCGCGACGGGAGCGTCGTGCCGCACGGCGCGGGCCACGTCCACCGCGGCCGACAGCGCCGCGCGGTAGAGCAGCGATCCGGTGCTGATCCGGCGGACGCCCAGGTCTGCCAGCGTCGCGATCCCGGGGCCGGTGGCCGAATAGAGGACGTTCACCGGCAGCTCGGTCGCCGCGACGATCCGCTCGACGCGGGCCGGGTCGGCCACGCCGGGCACGAACACGCCGTCGGCTCCGGCCGCAGCGTAGCGCCGCGCACGCTCGTGTGTGGAGCCGTGGTCGAGGCCGAGCCAGTAGGTGTCGACGCGGGCATTGACGAACAGCTGCGGCGTGCGGTCCTTGATCGCGCCGATCAGCGCTGCTTGGTGCCGTGGGTCGGCCAGAGCGGAACCCGCGCGGCCGTCTTCGAGGTTGATACCCGCGATCCCGCAGGCGGCGAGCTGTCCGGCGAAATCGGCGACCGCTTCGGGCCGCTCGTCGAACCCGCCCTCGATGTCGACGGTGATCGGGATGGGCAGCCGGCCCAGGCGCCGGGCGGCGTCGAAGGTCTCCGCCTTCGTGACGCCCGCACCGTCGGCGAGCCCCGCCGCGGCGGCCACGCCCAGGCTGGTGGTGCCGATCGCCGGGAATCCCTCGGTCGCCAGCAACGCCGCCGAGGCGAAATCCCAGGCGTTCGGCAGCACCAGGGGCAGGTCGCGGTGGTGCAAAGCGCGGAAGATTTCGAACTTGGTCGGCGCGGGCGCCGCCGGAGAAGACGAAGTCATGCTGCCGTAGCCACGGGACGTTTCGGCGCCCGCCGAAACGACGACGCGCCATGATGAGGTGATGTCCGATCGAGGAGCCGAACTGGCGGGCCTGGCCGCTCTGCTCGCCGACCGCACCCGCGCCGACATCTGCCTCGCGCTGCTGGACGGACGGGCCTGGACCGCGGGCGAACTCGCGCGCCATACCGGTGTCGCGCCGTCCACCGCGACGCAACACCTGGACCGGCTGCGCGACGGCGGGTTGGTGCTCGAGCATCGGCAAGGCAGGCACCGCTACCTGCGGCTGGCCGGGCCGCGGGTCGCGGACCTGCTCGAGGCCATGGTCGCCCATCTCGGCCCGCCCGCCGCCCCGGCGACCGGGCTGCGCACCGCGACCGCCGCTGCCGCGCTGGCCCGTGGCCGCACCTGTTACGACCATCTCGCGGGTCGGTTGGGTGTGGCGGTCACCGACGCGATGACCGCGCAGGGCCTGTTGCGCGGCGACAGCGGGTTCGCGCTGACGGAGTCCGGCTCGGCGTGGCTCACCGGGCCGATGGGCGTCGACCCCGCCGCGCTGCGCGCCACGCGACGGCCGATCGTCCGTCCGTGTCTGGACTGGACCGAGCGCCGCGTTCATCTGGGCGGCGCGGCGGGCGCGCAACTCTGCCGCCGCATGATCGAGCTGGCGTGGATCAAGCGGATCGGTAGCGGGCGCGCCGTGCGCGTGACGGCGCGAGGCGAGGCCGGGCTGGCGGATACGCTGGGCATCGCGCCCGAACTACTGCGCTGACCTGCGGCGGAACAATGCGCCGTTGCTCGCGGGACCGATACCGCGAGCTCGCCGTTTCGCCTGACGACGCGGCGGGTATCTGGTGGTCGTGAACCGCTCCCGGCGACCAGGCTGTGAATGAGCTTGCATAGTCATGCATAATCATCACATGGTTGATTCCTCGGGCGGACCCGCCGTGCGGGTCGCGGTAGCCGGTGCCAGCGGGTACGCGGGCGGCGAAGTGTTGCGTCTGCTGCTGGGGCATCCGGCCTACCGAACCGGGCGCCTCGTCATCGGGGCGCTGACCGCGGGCTCCAATGCGGGTACCCCGCTGGGGGAGCTGCAGCCGCATCTGCTGCCGCTGGCCGATCGGGTGCTCGCGCCGACCACGGCCGCCGAACTGGCCGGACACGACGTGGTCTTCCTCGGCCTGCCGCACGGTCAGTCCGCGGCCATCGCCGCCGAGTTGCCCGAGTCCACCGTGATCGTCGACTGCGGCGCCGACTTCCGGCTCACCGACCCCGAGGCCTGGGAAAAATACTACGGCAGCCCGCACGCGGGCAGCTGGCCCTACGGGTTGCCCGAGCTGCCCGGCGGCCGGGAGAAGCTGCGGGGTGCGACGCGGATCGCGGTCCCCGGCTGCTATCCGACCGTCGCCAGCCTCGCGCTGGCTCCCGCCGTCGCCGCGGGCATCGTGGAGCCCACCGTGCACGTGGTCGCGGTGAGCGGCACCTCCGGAGCGGGCCGCAAGCTGGACATCGGGCTGTTGGGGTCGGAGGTGATGGGTTCGGCGCGGGCCTACGGGATCGCGGGCGCGCACCGGCATACCCCGGAGATCGCGCAGAACCTCACGGCGGCAGGCGGCACGGACGTCACGGTGTCCTTCACGCCGGTACTCGCGCCGATGCCGCGCGGCATCCTGGCCACCTGCACCGCACCGATTCGCGTCGACGCGGCGCAGGCGCGCGCGGTCTACGAAAAAGCCTATGCCGACGAGCCTTTCGTGCACCTGCTGCCGGAGGGCGCGCTGCCGCAGACCGGGTCGGTGCTCGGCTCCAACGCCGTCACCCTGCAGGTGGCCGTGGACGCCGACGCGGGCGTGCTCGTGGTGATCGGCGCGATCGACAACTTGACCAAGGGCACCGCGGGCGCCGCGGTGCAATCTATGAACCTGGCCCTCGGCTTCGAGGAGACCGAAGGACTTTCCACCGTAGGAGTGGCACCGTGACATCGACCGACACCGCCAGCGGCAAGCTGGTCCGCACCCAGGGCGTGACCGCACCGCTCGGCTTCCGCGCGGCGGGCATCGCCGCGGGCATCAAGGTCAGCGGCAAGCCGGACCTGGCGCTGGTGTTCAACGAGGGGCCGGAGTACCCGGCCGCGGGCGTGTTCACCCGCAACAAGGTGAAGGCCGCTCCGGTGCTGTGGTCGCAGCAGGTGCTGACCGGCAAGCGGCTGCGCGCGGTGATCCTGAACTCCGGCGGAGCCAACGCCTGCACCGGCCCGGGCGGATTCCAGGACACGCACAAGACCGCCGAGGAACTCGCCGCCGCGCTGAGCAACTGGGGCACCGAGACCGGAGCGGGGGAGATCGCGGTCTGCTCCACCGGGCTCATCGGTGACCGGCTTCCGATGGACAAACTGATCCCCGCCGTCACCGAGATCGTGCACGAGATGGGCGGCGGCCTGTCCGGCGGCGCTGATGCCGCGTGGGCCATCATGACCACCGACACGGTGCCCAAGGAGGCGGCGTTCCACCACCGCGACAAGTGGAACGTCGGCGGCATGGCGAAGGGCGCGGGCATGCTGGCACCGTCGCTGGCGACCATGCTGGTCGTGCTCACCACCGACGCGGCGGTGACCGCCGATCAGCTCGACCGCGCGCTGCGCAACGCCACCGCGCGCACCTTCGACCGGCTCGACGTGGACGGCTCCTGCTCCACCAACGACACCGTCCTGCTGCTGGCCAACGGCGCGAGCGAGGTCAGCCCGAGCCAGGAGGAGTTGGACGCCGCCGTGCTCGCGGTCTGCGACGATCTGGCCGCCCAGCTGATGGCCGACGCCGAGGGCGTCACCAAGCGGGTGCTGGTCACCGTCGCCGGCGCGGTCACCGAGGACGAGGCCGTGGCCGCGGCGCGCACCGTCGCCCGCGACAGCTTGGTCAAGACGGCGCTGTTCGGATCCGACCCGAACTGGGGCCGGGTGCTCGCGGCGGTCGGCATGGCGCCGGTGACGTTGGACCCGAACCGGATCTCGGTGTCGTTCAACGGCAAACCGGTGTGCATCGATGGCGTGGGCGCGCCCGGCGCACGCGAGGTCGATCTGTCCGGCGCCGACATCGAGGTGCTGATCGACCTGAACGTCGGCTCCGCGCGCGCGACCATCCGCACCACCGACCTCTCGCACGGTTACGTCGAAGAGAACTCGGCCTACAGCTCATGACCAGCGATGTGTTGCACACGCTTTCGGCGTTGGACAAGGCCCACGTCCTGGCCGACGCCCTGCCGTGGTTGCAGAAGTTCCGGGACAAGATCGTCGTCGTGAAGTACGGCGGCAACGCCATGGTCGACGACGACCTCAAGCGGGCCTTCGCCGCCGACATGGCGTTCCTGCGCACGGTCGGCGTCCACCCGGTGGTGGTGCACGGCGGCGGCCCGCAGATCAGCGCGATGCTGAAAAAGCTCGGGCTGCAAGGCGAATTCCGCGGCGGCTTCCGGGTGACCACACCCGAGGTGATGGACGTGGTGCGGATGGTGCTGTTCGGTCAGGTCGGCCGCGAGCTGGTCGGCCTGATCAACTCGCACGGCCCGTACGCGGTCGGCATCTCCGGTGAGGACGCCCGGCTGTTCACCGCGACCCGCCGCACGGTCGAGGTCGACGGCGAGCCCACCGACATCGGGCTGGTCGGCGACGTCACCGAAGTGAACCCGGATGCCGTGCTGGACCTGATCGGGGCGGGCCGAATTCCCGTGGTGTCGACCATCGCCCCGGACGCCGACGGCGTGGTGCACAACATCAACGCCGACACCGCCGCCGCGGCGCTCGCCGAGGGCATCGGCGCCGAGAAGCTGGTGATGCTCACCGACGTCGAAGGCCTGTACACGAACTGGCCCGACCGGTCGTCGCTCACCTCCAGCATCGATACGAAAGCGTTGGCCGAGTTGCTCCCACGCCTCGATGCGGGCATGGTGCCCAAGATGGAAGCCTGCCTGCGCGCCGTGACGGCCGGGGTGCCGACCGCGCATGTCATCGACGGCCGGGTCCCGCACGCCGTGCTGCTGGAACTGTTCACCGGAGAAGGAATCGGAACGATGGTGACGCCCGCCCCGCTCATCCCGAACGGGTCCGGCGCGCCGAACGGAACGAAACAATGAGCACAGCTGAACTGCAGCAGCGGTGGTCCGCCGCGCTGATGAACAACTACGGCACACCGAAGGTCGCGCTGGTCCGCGGCGCGGGAGCCGTGGTCTACGACGCGGACGGCAAGCGCTACGTCGATTTCCTCGGCGGCATCGCGGTCAACAGCCTCGGGCACGCGCACCCGGCGATTCTGGAGGCGGTCACCCAGCAGCTCGGCACGCTCGGACACGTGTCGAATCTGTATGCCAGCGAGCCGGTCGTCGAGCTGGCCGAGCGGCTGCTCGCGCACTTCGGCGACGGCGAAGGCCGGGCGTTCTTCTGCAACTCCGGCACCGAGGCCGTCGAAGCGGCGTTCAAGATCGCCCGGCTGACCGGGCGGCCCAAGCTCGTCGCCTGCGAGGAGGCCTTCCACGGCCGCACCATGGGCGCGCTCGCCCTCACCGGGCAGCCGTCCAAGCGCACCCCGTTCGAACCGATGCCGCCCGGCGTCGTGCACGTGCCCTACGGCGACGCCGCGGCGCTGGAGGCCGCGGTCGACGAGGACACCGCCGCGGTGTTCCTCGAGCCGATGATGGGGGAGAGCGGCGTGGTGGTACCGCCGTTCGACTACCTGGCCAAGGCGCGGGAGATCACCGCGCGCAAGGGTGCGCTGCTGGTGCTGGACGAGGTGCAGACCGGCATCGGCCGGACCGGGAAGTTCTACGCCCACCAGGCCGTCGGCATCGTCCCGGACGTGATCACCCTGGCCAAGGGCCTCGGCGGCGGACTGCCGATCGGCGCGGTGCTGGCCACCGGGCGGGCGGCCGATCTGCTCACCCCCGGCATGCACGGCACCACCTTCGGCGGCAATCCCGTGTGTGCCGCGGCGGCGCTCGCGGTGCTGCGCACGATCGATGAGACCGACCTGCTCTCGCACGTCGAGTCGGTCGGCAAGCGGCTCAGCGACGGCATCGAACTGCTCGAGCATCCGCTCATCGATCAGGTGCGCGGTGCGGGCCTGTTGCTGGGCATCGTGCTCACCGACGAGGTGTCCGCACAGGTCGAGGCGCGGGCGCGGGAAGCGGGCTACCTGGTCAACCCGGCCAAGCCCGACGTGATCCGGCTGGCGCCGCCGCTGGTGCTCACCGAGACCCAGGCCGACAATTTCGTCGCCGACCTGCCCGGGATCCTCGACGCCGCGCTCGCTGACGCGAAAGGAGCTGCGGCGCAATGACTTCCGTGCGGCATTTCCTGCGTGACGACGATGTCAGCCCGGCCGAGCAGGCCGAGATCCTCGCCCTCGCGGCCGAACTCAAGAAGTCGCCGTTCGCGCGGCGCCCGCTGGAGGGTCCGCGCGGCGTCGGCGTGATCTTCGAGAAGAACTCCACCCGCACCCGGTTCTCCTTCGAGATGGGCATCGCCCAGCTCGGCGGGCACGCGGTGGTCGTCGACGGCCGCGACACCCAGCTGGGCCGGGAGGAGACGCTCGGCGACACCGGCCGGGTGCTGTCCCGGTACGTGGACGCCATCGTGTGGCGCACCTTCGAGCAGTCCCGGCTGGACGAGATGGCCGCCACCGCGACGGTGCCGGTGGTCAACGCGCTGTCCGACGAGTTCCATCCCTGCCAGGTGCTCGCGGACCTGCAGACGCTCGCCGAGCACAAGGGCGACCTGACCGGCCGCGAACTGGCCTACTTCGGCGACGGCGCCAACAACATGGCGCACTCGCTGCTGCTGGGCGGCGTCACAGCGGGTCTGAACGTGACCATCGCCGCGCCCGCCGGGTTCGAGCCGCAGCCGTGGGTGGTGGAGGCCGCGCGCAAGCGTGCCGCCGAAACCGGCGCGACCGTCACGGTGACCGGCGATCCGGTCGCCGCCGCGTGGGGAGCCGACGCGCTGGTCACCGACACGTGGACGTCCATGGGGCAGGAGAACGACGGCCTGGACCGGGTGGGTCCGTTCCGCCCGTTCCAGCTCAACGCCGAGCTGCTCGCGCACGCGAAGCCGGACGCGGTCGTGCTGCACTGCCTGCCCGCGCACCGTGGCGAAGAGGTCACCGACGAGGTGCTCGACGGGCCGCACAGCGTGGTGTGGGACGAGGCCGAGAACCGCCTGCACGCGCAGAAGGCGCTGCTGGTCTGGCTGCTGGAGCGACGATCAGGGGGCTCGGCGTGAGCGGTCGGGTCAAGAGGCAGCGGAGCGGGACCGGCTCCGCTCGTGCCGGAAGGGCGCAGCGTGAGCGAGGGCGTGCGTATCACCGGCATGGCTCGTGCTCACCGTGCCCAGCGGGCGAATCCGTCCTCAGCGAGGTGCGGCGGTGAGGGCGTGTCAGCGCGTGCACCCCGCTCAGCCGCGTACGCCGATCCGGCGCCCCAGCGAGGTGCGGTCGTGAGCCTTTCGCAGTCCGAATCGGGACGAAGCAGCCCGGCCATCGCACGCACCCGCGCCGGGCGGCAGTCGCGCATCGTCGAATTGTTGTCGGCGCACTCGGTACGCAGCCAGACCGAACTCGCGGCGCTACTCGCGGCCGAGGGCATCGAGACCACGCAGGCGACGCTGTCGCGCGACCTGGACGAACTGGGTGCGGTGAAACTGCGTGCCGCCGACGGCGGCGCGGGCGTCTACGTGGTGCCCGAGGACGGCAGTCCCGTCCGCGGCGTCACCGGCGGCACCGACCGGCTGTCCAAGCTGCTCGGCGACCTGCTGGTCTCCACCGACGCCAGCGGCAACATCGCGGTCCTGCGCACCCCGCCCGGCGCGGCTCACTACCTGGCCAGCGCTCTCGACCGCGCGGCCCTGCCGTACATCGTCGGCACCATCGCGGGCGACGACACCATCGCCGTCATCGCGCGCGAACCCCTGACCGGTGCGGAAGTAGCCGCGAAGATCGAACAACTAGCCTGATCCGTCCCCGACTCCGTGCCTGATTCGTCGAACCGCCAATGACCTTCTCTCGAACTGCGTGAGTAGATCCATTGGTCTTCCCTCCCGAGGTGGGGGTACGTCGGCAGGGCTTCCGGGCAGCTGCTCGACGACTCCTGCACACATGAGCTGAGGAATTCGCTGGTCAGGGGCACATTTCTTTCGTCGTCGTACCGGGTCGCCGTGGACCGAGACGTAAGATACGGAAGTGTCAGGGTCAGCAACCGCCAATGGGGGCATGACGTGTCAGTCCGATGCCGACGAGCGGACAACGATCCTCCGCGGAACCCGACCAGTGGGGTCTGCGAAGGCGATCCGAGGTCGCCATCGGCAGCTGGTGGCAGCCGGGGGAAAGGGTCATGACCTTCTCCCCGGTACCCCGGCCGAGCAGCGGCCCGGCCGAGCAGAGATCGGCCCGTTGTGGCTGGAGTGCCGTGCACCCGCCGCTACGGCCGGTGTTGTTTGTCAACCCGAAGTCGGGCGATGGGGCGGCCGGCCGCGCGAGGGTTGCTGAACGGGCACGGGATCTCGGCATAAAGGTGGTCGTTCTCGATCCCGGCCAGAGCCTCACCGAGCGCGTCGAGGAGGCGGTGAGGCAGGGCGCGGACGCGCTGGGGATGGCTGGTGGCGACGGCTCCCTCGCGGTCGTGGCAGCGGCCGCCGCCGCGCAGGGTGTGCCGTTCATCTGCGTCCCAGCCGGGACACGTAACCACTTCGCGCTCGACCTGGGAGTGAACCGGCAGGACGTGGCAGGCGCGCTCGACGCGTTCACCGATGGGGTCGAGCGCCGGATCGACCTGGCAGAAGTGAACGGCCGCGCATTCGTGAACAACGTCTCACTCGGGATCTACGGTGAGGCGGTCCGCCATCCGGCCTATCGCGACGCCAAGGTGCGCACTCTTGTGGAGACGGCCGATCGGGTGGCCGGCCCCGGTGGAAGGGCACCGGCGCTGCACCTCGTCGACGACGTAGGCCGCCAGCACACTCAGCTCGCCGTCGTGCTGGTTTCGAACAACCCCTACGCCTTGGGCCCTCCCGTCCTGGGCAGTCGCCCGTCGCTCGAGAGCGGCCTACTTGGCATCGTCGTTCTCGACGCACCGAATGCCAGGCGGCATCCTCCAGGGCGCGCTTGGAGCGCACCGGACTTCGAGGTCTTCGCCCCCGCGCCCGTGCACGCGGGTATCGACGGCGAGTCAGTGGTGCTGAACGCGCCGCTCAGGTTCGCCATTCGCCCGGCAGTGCTCCGCGTGCGCATCTCGTCCCGGCATCCTGGCGCCTCGCCCTCCGCTCGCCCGCGACCTGCAAAGTTTCCGAGGAGCGCTTCACCGTCCGTCCGCCGGCAGGCGTCGGAGTAGGCGGCCGGGTACGACGCCTCTCCGCCTCGACGACCGATGCCTGCGGCCGCGTACGCCCGCCACCATGGCCGACGTTCCGGCTCCGAGGACCGAGCCGAGCACGACGTCACCGGGGTAGTGCACGCCGGTGTGCACCCTCGAATAGGCCACCCCACTGGCGAGCAACCGGATCGGCACTGCCAGCGCCGGGTAGTGCCGGCCCACCGTATAGGCGAACGCAAAAGCCGAGGCCGCGTGACCGGACGGGAAAGACGCGGACTCCGGCATCGGAACGAGGCGGGCGTCGAACGGGTCCGGGTCGGGTCGCTCCGGACGCCGCCGGTGGGCAAGAGGCTTGATGCCGAGATTCACGGTCGCTGACGTCGCACCGATCGCGAGCACACCCTCGAGCGCCACCTGGCGTCCACGTCCACCTCCGAGGGCGGCGATCACCGCAGCGATGCCGAGCCACAGACGTGAGTAGTTCGCCGCCTTCGAAAGCCGGCGAAAGGCATCGTCCAACTGAGGCGTGGGAGTCACCGCCACGGCTCGGTACGCCGCTCGGTCGACCGCTCCCAGTTCGCGCAACGCTTCCGCCCACGGGGACCTCGCACCCCGCTGGTCCTCGACCTTCCTTGCGATGGCGTCCCCGACCGTCTGCTGCTTGTCGATCCGCTCCGACATAGGGTGATCGTAGGTCGAGGGCTGCTACCGCCGATCGACCAGTGCGCGCGAGGCGCGACCCGATTGTGATGGGTCGAGCGCGCCGAGTTCGACGGCGCCACCGCCTTGAACGACAGGACCCGTTCGGCACGCGTCGGCGGCATCCGGCGGAAGACCGAAGGCGGCGCGATCCGGCTCGACCCGGAGATGACCTAGCCGTACGCGTTCTGCGCTCGAGGAGGCCACCCGGGATCGGCCGCCCGACGGGCGGCCCAGCGCGCACTCGACGAGGACGTCACCGCCCTGGTTCACGGTGCGGAAACGATGCAGCACCATCGAATCCCACACCCGGTGTGTCAGGTTGACCCCGGCGCAGCCCAGTGCGAAGGAGGCGAGTCGAGGCGTCGGGAGCGGTTGAGCATGGGGAGGCCGACAGTGATTTCGATCCAGCTCACTTGTCGGTCGAGCTGAAGATCCTGCGGCTGTACATGGGCACGGCTGATGGGTGCCGGCTCTCCAGCGGAGCGCGGAACCCGACCCCGATTATGAATGAGCTTGCATCATCGTGCATAATCATTTGCAGAACGACGCAGGGCCGTTAAGACTGGTCGCGAGGCGTCGGGGCCGGGCCCTTCCCACCGCTCGGACACCCGCCATACTGCTGATACACCTACCGAACCATCGAGGAGCACACAGAACATGTCCGAGCGCGTCGTACTCGCCTACTCCGGTGGGCTGGACACCTCCGTCGCGATCAGCTGGATCGGCAAGGAGACCGGCGCCGAAGTGGTGGCCGTGGCCATCGACCTCGGCCAGGGTGGCGAGGACATGAACGTGGTGCGCCAGCGCGCCCTGGACTGCGGCGCGGTCGAGGCGATCGTGGTCGACGCGCGCGACGAGTTCGCCGACCAGTACTGCCTGCCCACCATCCAGGCCAACGCGATGTACATGGGCCAGTACCCGCTGGTGTCGGCGATCAGCCGCCCGCTCATCGTCAAGCACCTGGTCGAGGCCGCCAAGTTCCACGGCGCGAGCACCGTCGCGCACGGCTGCACCGGCAAGGGCAACGACCAGGTCCGCTTCGAGGTCGGCATCGGCGCGCTCGCGCCCGACCTGAACGTGATCGCCCCGGTTCGCGACTACGCCTGGACCAGGGAGAAGGCCATCGCCTTCGCCGAGGAGAACGCGCTGCCGATCAACGTCACCAAGAAGTCGCCGTTCTCCATCGACCAGAACGTCTGGGGCCGCGCGGTGGAGACCGGGTTCCTCGAGGACCTGTGGAACGCCCCGACCAAGGACGTCTACGACTACACCTCCGACCCGACCGTCAACTTCGAGGCTCCCGACGAACTCATCGTCACCTTCGACAAGGGTGTTCCGGTGGCCATCGACGGCCGCCAGGTCAGCGTGCTGGAAGCGATCATCGAGCTGAACCACCGCGCCGGCCGCCAGGGCGTCGGCCGCCTGGACATGGTCGAGGACCGCCTGGTCGGCATCAAGAGCCGGGAGATCTACGAGGCTCCTGGCGCCATCGCGCTGATCACCGCGCACCAGGCCCTGGAGAACGTCACCATCGAGCGCGAGCTGGGCCGGTACAAGCGGCAGGTCGAGCAGCGCTGGGGCGAGCTGGCCTACGACGGCCTGTGGTTCTCCCCGCTCAAGCGCGCGCTGGACGCCTTCATCCTGGACACCCAGCAGCACGTCTCCGGCGACATCCGGATGGTGCTGCACGGCGGCTCCGCCGTGGTCAACGGCCGCCGCTCGGAGCAGTCGCTCTACGACTTCAACCTGGCCACCTACGACGAGGGCGACACCTTCGACCAGTCCCTGGCCAAGGGCTTCGTCCAGATCCACGGCCTGTCCTCCAAGGTCGCCGCTCGCCGCGACCTGAACCAGAAGTAGGCCTCAGGCGTGCCCGTGCCCGACCGAGCACCGGCACGCCGACGCGTCCCGCGAGGTCGTAGTCTCGAATCGGCGTTCGGAGTGCGCTGACCAGGGCAGCAGTGCAGCCGAAAGGCGACTTCCGAGCACCTCGGCCCCGGCGCGCGTGGCCGCTCCCGGCAGATAATGTCGAGCAACCACCGAACGGCCCGGCTGCGTCGAGCAGGAACGCACCACTCGACCTCGCGCGCCGACGCGACAACTCGTTTCTCGAGCCAACGGAACGAGTGAGTCGCAAGCCAACGACACCAACCCACCGCACAACTAATCTCGCGCATCAACGCACCAACTGATCTCGCAAGAACATGGGTAACTCACCGGGTACGCCCAAAACCCGACCGACACCCAACGCAAGACCTGAACGCAAACCCACCACCCACCCAACTGGTACGGCCTGAAGACGCGGAGAGGCGGACGAGCATGAGCACGAACCAAGGTGCGCTCTGGGGCGGGCGATTCGCCTCCGGACCGGCCGAGGCCATGGCCGCGCTGAGCAAGTCGACGCACTTCGACTGGGCGCTGGCCCCTTACGACATCCGCGCGTCGAAGGCGCACGCGCGTGTGCTGCACAAGGCAGGGCTGCTCTCCGACACCGACCTGTCCGGCATGCTCGACGGGCTGGATCGCCTCGCTGCGGACGTAGGGTCCGGCGCGTTCGGCCCCGCCGAGTCGGACGAGGACGTACACGGCGCATTGGAACGCGGCCTGATCGAACGGGTGGGCGCCGAACTCGGTGGCCGGTTGCGGGCGGGGCGTTCGCGCAACGACCAGGTGGCCACGCTGTTCCGGATGTGGCTGCGCGACGGCGTGCGCCGGGTGGCCGCGGGCGTGCTCGCGGTGGTCGACGCGCTGGTGGAGCAGGCGGCCGCGCATCCGGACGCCGTGATGCCGGGTAAGACCCATTTGCAGGCGGCGCAGCCGGTGCTGCTGGCCCATCACCTGCTCGCGCACGCGCACCCGCTGCTGCGCGACCTCGACCGGCTGCGCGACTTCGATCGCCGCGCGGCGGTGTCGCCCTACGGTTCCGGCGCGCTGGCGGGCTCCTCCCTGGGACTCGACCCGGAGGCCATCGCCGCGGATCTGGATTTCGACGCGGCCGCCGCCAACTCGATCGACGCCACCTCGGCGCGGGACTTCGCCGCCGAGGCCGCGTTCGTGCTCGCCATGATCGGCGTCGACCTGAGTCGGATGGCCGAAGAGGTGATCCTCTGGAGCACACCGGAATTCGGCTATGTCACGCTGGCCGACGCCTGGTCGACCGGCTCGTCGATCATGCCGCAGAAGAAGAACCCGGACGTCTCCGAGCTGACCCGAGGCAAGGCGGGCAGGCTGATCGGCAATCTCACCGGCCTGCTGGCCACCCTCAAGGCGCAGCCGCTGGCCTACAACCGCGACCTCCAAGAGGACAAGGAACCTCTCTTCGACTCGGTCGCGCAACTCGAACTGCTGCTCCCGGCCATCGCGGGCTTGGTCTCGACGCTGACCTTCCACACCGATCGCATGGCCGAACTCGCGCCCGCGGGTTTCACGCTGGCCACCGATATCGCCGAATGGCTGGTCCGCCAGGGTGTTCCGTTCCGGGTCGCGCACGAGGCGGCGGGTGCGTGCGTGCGTGCCGCCGAGTCCCGCGGCGTCGGCTTGGACGAGCTCACCGACGAGGAGTTCGCCGCGATCGACCCGGCGCTGACCGGGAAGGTGCGCGAGGTGCTCACCGTGCAGGGCTCCATCGCGTCCCGCAACGCCCGGGGCGGTACGGCCGGTGTCCAGGTCGCGGCGCAGCTCGCGGAGGTGCGCGAGGCGGCGGCCGCGGCGCGAGCCTGGCTGGACTGAACCCGGGCTCCGCCCGCTGTCCGCGATCCGCGACCCGGCCTATCCGACGACGGTGATGTCGGCTCCGCTGAACAGCAGATCGCTGCGGCGCCGGGGACCCACGCCGAACCGTTGCGCCGGTTCGGCCTCCGGCGTCAGCTCGCGCAACTGCCGGAGAAATACCTCGACCGCCAGCGTGGCCATGCTCTTGCCGGGACAGACATGCCTGCCGAATCCGAAGGTCAACGGCAACTTGCCGGTCCGGTCCAGCGCCAGGCAGTCGGGAAACGCCTCCGGGTCGCGGTTCGCCGCGGCGAACATCACGAGCAACGGTCCGGCGGGCAGCCGGGTGCCGCTGGAGAGTACGACCGGCGTCCTGGCCCGACGCTTCCATGCCACCAGTCCCGGATCGAGTTGCAGGATCTTCGCCGCGACCCGTGCGCCGCCGTTCGGCTCGGCGAGCAGATCCCACCAGACGCGGTCCGGATCCCCGAGCAGTCGCTGGACGCCTTGCTGAATGCTGCCGCTCACCGTGTGCACGCCTGCGGCCAGTGAATTCGCCATGGCGGATACCGCGATCCGATGGGACAGCCCGGCGTCGCGCAGTGTGCGGGCGAACCCGGTCGCCTCGCTGCCGCGGCCCGCGCGGACCGCTCTGCCGCTGACGGTGAACAGCCAGCCGAGCGCGCTCACCGCGTCGGCCAGTTCGCGTCCGCGCATCACCCGGCCGAGCAGTCCCGATTGCGCTCCGCTCCAAGCGGCCACGTTCGGCCAGTCCGATGCGGGCAAGCCGACCGCCGCACCGACGGTCCTGGCGGCATAACCGATCGACAACGCAGTCACGTCCAACGGCGAGCCGGGCTGGAATCCCGCGTCCCGCACCGCCGCGTGGAAGTGCTCGGCCATCTCGGCGGCCCGGGCGGGCCGATCGGCGGGGGAGATGGTGAAATGCCCGGAAGGCCCGGCCATGGTATTCCACACCCGCTTGTGCAACAGGTCGTCGGACAGGTTGGCGGTCGCCTTCGCGGGTGGCGGAACCAGGTGCCGGACGAAATGCGGGATGGCGCGGGGCGTCGCCGCGATGCGCGCGTAACCGACGAGGGGATCCAGCGAATTCGCGTTGGAGATGCCCGGCGTCGTCGCGTCCAGCACTTCGCGCACGTCGTCGTACTTCCAGATCATGCGCAGCCCGGACCGATGCGCGTAACTCGGTTCCGGCCACTCGTGCAAACGCCGGTACCTCTCGTCGCGTTCGGCATACGGCAACTCGTTGCAGGTCACTTCGTCGAGGGGGAAACCGGTCACCGCAACGTTCGAGCTACGCATCGGCCGAGCGTATCGGCACGTCGGCAACGGTCGCCGGTCCGCGAATCCCCGGCACTGGGAGGGCCTGTGCCAACTGCTGCCGGGCCGAGCCGGGTCGCGGCTGTGACTAGGCTGCGAAAATGACCTTGTTGCTGCTCGCCTTGGCCATCGCCTCCGAGGTGACCGCGACCGTTTCACTGAAACTGTCCGACGGATTCACCAAGCTCGTCCCTTCGATCGTCGTGGTCGTCGGCTATTGCACGGCGTTCTTCTTCCTCGCCCAGGCGCTGAAGCGAGGGATGCCGATCGGGGTGGCTTACGGCATCTGGTCGGCGATCGGCGTCGCCGCGATCGCGCTGATCGGCGTGCTGTTCCTCGACGAGCGGCTGACCCTCGTGCAGGTCGGCGGCATCGGACTCGTGATACTCGGCGTGCTCGCCTTGGAACTCGGCGGCGCGCACTGACTTCGGTTGCGAGGCATCCCGCGAGTTGTCGCGGGTCAATCCGATACGTGGACCCCGTATCCCGCGTTCCCGAGGGCGGTGAGCACGTCGTCGCGATGAGCGGAACCTCGTGTCTCCAGCGTGAGCGCCACTTCCACCTCGTCCACGGCCAACCACGTCCCGGTGCGCGAGTGTGCCACGTCGACCACGCTTGCGCCCGTCTTGCCCACCACCGCCAGCAGCGATCCCAGCGCGCCGGGGCGATCGGAAATCGTCACGCGCACGGCGAGATAGCGACCTGCCGCGCTCAGGCCGTGACCTATCACGCGGGTCAGCAGCAACGGGTCGATATTGCCGCCGGACAGGATCGCGCAGACCGGCCCCCGCAGGCCGAGTTCCTCGGGCGAAATACTCATCAGAGCGGCGACCGCCGCGGCGCCCGCCGGTTCGACGATCAGCTTCGCGCGTTCCAGGCACAGCAGCAGCGCCTGCGACAGCGCTTCCTCGTCCACCGTCACGATTCGTGAAACATGCTGGGCCACATGGCCGAACGGCACTTTGCCGGGCTGTCCGACCGCGATGCCGTCGGCCATCGTCGACATCCGCTCGACGCGGATCGGGCGGCCCGCCGCAAGCGAGCCCGGCCAGGCGGCCGCTTCCGCCGCCTGCACCCCGATGACGCGGACGTTCGGCGCCAGATGCCGCAGCGCGACCGCGACTCCCGCCAAGAGCCCGCCGCCGCCGGTGGGCACGAGCACCGTGCCGACCTGCGGCAGCTGCTCCGCGATCTCCACGCCGACGGTGGCCTGACCGGCCACGATATCGGGATGGTCGAACGGATGGATCAGCGTCGCGCCGGACCGGTCGGCGAAATCCAGTGCGGCGTCCAGCGACTCGTCGATGGTCTCGCCCACCTGGCGGACTTGCGCACCGTATGCCTTGGTCGCCGTCACCTTCGGCAGTGACGCCCCGACCGGCATGAACACCGTCGACTCGATGCCCAGCGAGGCCGCCGACCACGCGACGCCTTGCGCGTGGTTACCGGCGCTCGCGGCCACGACGCCGCGCTCCCGAACCTCCTGCGGCAAATTCGCGATTCGGTTGTAGGCCCCGCGCGGCTTGAACGACCCGGTGCGCTGCAAATTCTCGCATTTCAGCCACACTTCGGCGCCCACGCGCTCGGACAACACTCGCGAGGCCAGCAGCGGCGTGCGCCGGATCACCGGGTCCAGCAGCCGCGCGGCAGCCGCGATCCGCGGCATGTCGACCGTCTCCATAGCGCCATGCTGCCACTCGGGCAGACGAGATCAGGCGGCTCTGGCGAGGTTGTGCGCCAGCGTCCCCAAGCGCGCCAAGCGCGCGTCGCCGAGCGGGGTGATCCGGCTGCCCAGGCGATTGGTGACGAAGCCGAGCGACATCCCGGTCGCCGGGTCGGCGAAACCGCCGGAGCCGCCGAGGCCGAAATGGCCGAAAGCCGAGATGGGTTCGGCTTTGGACGGCTTCATCGGCACGCCGTGGTAACCCAGCGCCCAGGGAATACGGAAGGCCAGCACGTAGTCGGGGGTGAACACCTGCCGCCGGGTGATCTGCTCGATGGTGTCCGGGCGCAGCAGCTGATGCCCGTCCAGTTGCCCGCCGTTGGCGAGCGCGCCGTACACGCGGGCCAGCGCGCGGGCGGAGAAGACGCCGTTGAGGCCGGGCATCACCGAGTCGTGCAGGCGCGGATCGGCTACCAGCTCGGCGAAACCCACGGGGGTGGTGTCGGCGGCGGCCGCGAAGCGGGTGCGGGCGAGCATCCGCGAGCCACGCTCCCAGCTCATGCCCGCGACCGTCAGGCGCGGGAAATTGGTGGCGATACGCCCGCGCTCGGCTGCCGGGACGCGGAACCACAGTTCCTCGGCCGCGAGCGGTCGCGCGATCTCGGTGCGCAGCGCGTCGGTGAATTCCGTTCCGGTCACCCGGCGCACCAGCTCCGCGGCGAGGTGTCCGTAGGTGATGCCGTGATAGCCGCTGGTCACCTTGTGCCGCGGATCGGGCGCGGCGGCCGCGAGCGCCGCGGTGACCGCGGCGTCGTCGAAGAATCGCTCGACCGGTCCGGGCAGCAGCCCGCGCAGCCGGTGCAGCCCTGCCCGGTGGGTCAGCATCGCCCGCACGCTGATGCGCTCCTTGCCCGCCGCCGCGAACTCCGGCCAGTAGGTCGCGAGCGGCTCGTCGTAGTCGATCAGGCCGCGCTCGGCCAGGCGATGCACCAGCGTGCTGGCGATCCCTTTGCCGGTGGAGAACGCCATCGCGACGGTGTCGTGCGCCCACGGGACATCCGGATGCGCGTAACCGGCCCAGACGTCGACCACCGGCTCGCCGTGCAAGTAGACCGCCAGCGCTCCGTCGCCGTCGGACGGACGCCGGAACAGCCGGTCGAACTCCGCCACCAATCGCGCGAAGCGGCGATCTACGAATTGTCCTGCCGAATCTGTCATCGAAACCCGTGCCTGTCTTTCAGCGCCTGCGGCGTCGCGAACAATCCCATGCTAGGTGTCTCGTTTCGCTCGAGACCGGTGGCCGGGACCCGCACCCACCACGCGACCGGTCGGTACTGTGAGAAGACGTTTCCTGACCGTCACACGGGTGACCGGGAACGCAACACGCTGCCCCTAGCGTGTTGTCATGCCCCCGAGACGACGTTCGGCGCTGCTCGCGAGGTTGGTCGTCGACACACCCGGCCGCCCGCAGATCATTCTCGGCGAACTGCGCCGGGTGATCCTCGACGGGGCGGTGCCGCCCCGCACCGTCATCCCGCTGCGCGAGGTGGCGGAACTGTTCGGCGTGAGCCATATTCCGGTGCGCGAGGCGCTCAAGACGCTGATCGGGGAGGGGCTGGTCACCCACGAGCCGCACGCCGGATACACGGTGGCGCAACTGACCGCCGCCGAGTTGCGCGAGATGTACATCGTGCGGCAGACCTTGGAGACGGCCTCGCTCGCCGCGGCCGCCATGAACCACTCCGCCGCCGACCGCGCCGAACTGCTGGATGTGAACGAGGCCCTGGAACAGGCGATACGCGACGACGACCCGGCCGCCTACCACCGTGGGTCGCGCACCTTCCATGTGGCGCTGACCCGGCCGTCACGCATGTTCCGCTTGCTGCACATGCTCGAAGCGGCGTGGAACGTCACCGAGCCGGTGCAGTCGATGGTGCACATCGGCCGGGCCGACCGAGTGCGGCTGCACACCGACCACGCGTTGATGCTGGACGCGTTCCTGGCCAGGGACGTCGAGCGCCTGCTGCTCGTCGCCGAACATCACCATCGCAGGCTGGAGTCCGTGATCGCGACCTTGCCCACCGATACCGGTCTGCTCGCCCCGGAAGATATATCTGCCGCGCAATAGCCGGGCAATAACCGCGCAATGGACGGGCAATAGCCGATTCCTACCGTCGTTTCGATCACAGTTTCACCCTTCGGATGGGAAACACCATGACCGAAACCATCGCCGCGGCACCCGCTCCCGAGCGGATCACTCCCGCAGGCTACGACCCGCGGCTCACCAACGACGATCTCGCGCCGCTGCGCAAGCAGAACTGGGGCTCTTACAACATCTTCGCGTTCTGGATGTCGGACGTGCACAGCGTCGGTGGCTATGTCACCGCGGGTAGCTTGTTCGCGCTCGGCTTGGCCAGCTGGCAGGTACTGGTGGCCCTGTTGATCGGGATCACCCTGGTGTATTTCTTCTGCAATCTGGTCGCCAAGCCGAGTCAGGTGACCGGCGTGCCGTACCCGGTCATCTGCCGCAGTGCGTTCGGCGTGCTCGGCGCCAATATCCCCGCGATCATCCGCGGGCTGATCGCGGTGGCCTGGTACGGCATTCAGACATTCCTCGCTTCGGCGGCACTGGATGTCGTACTGGTGAAGCTGTTTCCGTCCCTCGCGCCGTACGCGGTGGCAGGCGACTACGGATTCCTCGGTCTGTCGCTGCTCGGCTGGGGCAGCTACCTGACGCTGTGGGTGGTGCAGGCCTGCGTTTTCTGGCAGGGCATGGAGTCCATTCGCCGGTTCATCGACTTCTGCGGGCCCGCGGTGTACGTGGTGATGTTCCTGTTGTGCGGTTACCTGATCGCGAAGGCCGGCTGGGGCGCGATCGATCTGAACCTGGGCGCGGTGCGGTACACCGGATGGGATTCGGTGCCCGTGATGCTGGGCGCCATCGCGCTCGTGGTCTCCTACTTCTCCGGGCCGATGTTGAACTTCGGCGACTTCTCCCGGTACGGCAAGTCCTTCGCCGTGGTCCGCCGGGGCAACCTGCTCGGTCTCCCGCTGAACTTCCTGCTGTTCTCGTTGCTGGTGGTGATCACCGCCTCGCTGACGGTGCCGGTCTACGGCGAGCTGATCACCGACCCGGTCGCCACGGTGGCGCGCATCGACAGCACCTTCGCGATCGTGCTCGGCGCACTGACCTTCACTGTCGCCACCATCGGCATCAACATCGTCGCGAACTTCATCTCGCCCGCCTTCGACTTCTCGCACGTGAGTCCGCAGCGCGTCAGCTGGCGCGCGGGCGGCATGATCGCCGCGGTGGGCTCGGTGCTGATCACGCCGTGGAATCTCTACAACAACCCGGAGGTCATCCACTACACGCTGGAGGTGCTCGGCGCCTTCATCGGTCCACTGTTCGGGGTGCTCATCGCCGATTACTACCTGGTACGCAAGCAACGCGTGGCGGTGGACGACCTGTTCACGATGTCCAGCAGCGGACGCTATTGGTATCGCGGCGGATACAACCCGGCCGCGGTGATCGCGACGGTGGTCGGCGCGCTGGCCGCGGTGATGCCGGTGCTGGCCAAGGATGTCACCGGTATGTACACCGCGGCACAGTACAGCTGGTTCATCGGTTGCGGCCTCGGCTTCGTGGCCTACTACGTCCTGGCCACGCGCACCCGGCCGGCGATGCGGGAGAGCGCGGCCTGATGCATATCCGTGTGGTCAACCCCAATACCTCCCGGGCGATGACCGACACGATCGAGCGGTGTGCCAGGGCCGTCGCTGGTCCTGGCACCCTGCTCGACGCGGTGACCTCGGAGATGGGACCGGCCTCGATCGAAAGTCACTACGACGAAGCGCTCAGCGTTCCCGGCCTGCTCGCCGCGATCCGGCGCGGGGAGGCCGAGGGGGTCGACGGCTACGTGCTGGCCTGCTTCGGCGACCCCGGTCTCGACGCCGCGCGCGAGCTGGCCGGGGGACCGGTGATCGGGATCGCCGAGGCCGCTATGCGTACCGCCGCTCATCTCGGTCGCGGGTTCAGCGTGGTCACCACCCTGGGCCGGACCGTCGGCCGGGCGGCCGATCTGGCGGAGCGCTACGGGATGCGGCACTTCTGCCGCGGTATCCACGCCTGCGAGATTCCCGTGCTCGCCCTCGACACCGATCCGGACGCGCGCAAGATCGTCACCGAAGCGTGCCGGGAAGCGGTCGAGGCGGACCGGTCCGACGCGATCGTCCTCGGCTGCGCGGGGATGGCCGATCTGTCCGCACACGTGCGCGCCGAGGTCGGCGTGCCGGTGGTGGACGGTGTGGCGGCGGCGACCCTGACCGTCCAATCGCTGCTCACGCTCGGTCTGCGCAAGTCCGGCCGGGGCGAATTCGCCGCGCCGCCGCCGAAGCCTTACACCGGCTCGCTGCGATCGTTCGGCGCCTGAGCGAGGCTCAGGCGGCTACCGCGATGGCGAGCTTGCGCAGTTCGGCGTCCGGGTCGGCCACGTCGACCACGAGCCGTGTGACGTCCGCGCCCGCCAAGTCGATACGGATGGCGTGTCCGTCGAATCGGGTGTCCCAGAATTCCTTGCGGCCCTTGCCGCGGAAGGTCCCGGCCGCGATCACGCCGGGGAAGAAAGTGCCGGGCGTGCGCACCCACGGCGGGCGGCGGTCGACCCCGGCCATGCCGAGCGCGGAGACGGCGGACAGGTCGAAACTCAGCTGGTCGCGCAGCGCCAGCAGCTGATGCGCACCGAGCACGTGCACCGTCACCGTCGTTCCGGTGACCTCGAATTCCACCATCACGCACCTCACTTCACCGAGAACTCGTACCTCTCAACGATGCAGAACGGTCCTGGTCACAGCCTGTGCCGTTCCTATGAGTTCTCTCAGTTTCACTCCATGTTGTTACATGGATATGCGCATCAATCGATGTCACGCACCCGTGCCGAGTGGGTCGACCAGCGCGTATGTCGAGCTACAACCGGCTCGGGAGGGAAAGCCGTCGTGAATTCGCGGGCTGGATCGAGGCAGCCGCGCCTGCGCAGTCGGCGAGATGTGTTCGGCTGCCTCGGACCAGGAGAAAACGATACGACGAATCAGGGCGCAGAGGTTCCTGTGACGTGCGCGTGTTCCGCGACGTCGAGGACACCGGCCA
Organism: Nocardia sp. NPDC051900; assembly: GCF_044452545.1. NCBI lineage: Bacteria > Bacillati > Actinomycetota > Actinomycetes > Mycobacteriales > Nocardiaceae > Nocardia > Nocardia sp. NPDC051900. Next base: position 162,985 of record NZ_JBITBU010000017.1, read on the forward strand.
GCCATGGGGTGTAGGCGTCCGGGTTGTCGGCCAGCGCGTCGCGTAGCGCGTCCGGCTGAATCCACGCGAAGTCGGCGACCTCGGCCGGATCCGGTCGAGGGTTGCCGATGTCGAGGCGCCCGATCAGAACGTGATCCCACTCGGATTCGACGCGGCCGGTGCGCAGGTCCGCCGCGTGGTAGCGGTAGATCCCGGCCTCGGTGAGCGCGATCGTCAGGCCCATTTCCTCGGCCAGCCGCAGCCCCGCCGCGGCAGCGACCGGTTCGCCGGGTGCGGGGTGGCCACAGCAGGTGTTGGCCCACAGTGAGGGGAACCTGGTCTTGACCGCCGCACGCTGCTGCAAGAGCACCCGGCCCGCCGAGTCGAACAGTAAGACGGAGAACGCGCGGTGCAGTCGTCCCGGGGCCAGGTGTGCCTCGGCGACCGTGCACGCGCCGACCGCGCGGCCCGCGTCGTCGACGAGTTCGACGGGCAGGGCCTCGCGGTCGGTGTACGGCTGGGCGAGGGCGTCGGTCACCTACCCACCTTATCGGCGGCGATGAGCAGGTAGTGGAAGCTCCCCTCCTGGTACGCGGTCAGGAACGGCTTCTCGACGCCGGTGGCGAGCTCGGAATGCGTGCGCAGCTCCCAGTACGGGATGGTCGCCGCGGTGAGTTCGGTCACGGAGATGGGCACCAGGTTGTTCGCGGCCAGGGCGCGGAAGTACTCGCCGCGCGGATGGATCATGCAGCCGTAGTGCGCGTCGATCCAACTGACCGAGGACGCGCGACCGCCGGTCACGTCGTTGGAGCAGCCGGTGATGCACACGTAGCGTCCGCCCGGCTCCAGCAGGCGGGAGAACTCGCTGAACAAGTCGAAGAGGTCCACGTACATCGTGGTCTCGTTGGTCCAGATCCCGCGCATGGAACCGGTCTCGAAGCCGGTGTCGAGCATGTTGCGCAAGTGGAACCGCACCTTGTCCGCGACGCCGCGGTGAACAGCCTGGTCGTTGGCGAAGCCGACCTGATATTCGGAGATGGTCACGCCGTCGACCTGGCAGCCGAAGCGCTGGTTGGCCATGAAGCTGGTGCCACCGCGGCCCGAGCCGCCGTCCAGCAGCCGGTCGCCGGGCCGGACGTCGCCGAGGTGGTCGAGCAGGAAGTCCGCCTGCGCGGTCTCCAGCCGGTGCAGTTCGGCGACGATGCGTTCCTCGCGGGTGTCCGCCGGGCCGGTCAGCACGGACAGGTCCGGCTCGCCGATGCCGTAGTGGTGGTGGTAGAGCCCGTCGACCTCACCGAGTTTGGTGTTGACCCGGTCGTCGTTCGGGTTGTTGTTCCAGTACGCGGCGACGGATTTCTGGTAGCTGGTACGCAGAACGGTCCCGGTCTCCGGGTTGAGCATGGTCATGCGCGATCATCCTCTCTCGGTGCGGTACTGCTTCGTTGCTCTCTTACAGGTGGCTCTGGTGCGGGTCGCGATAGCGCTTGCTGTCGGCGTGCCAGGCGCGGTTGCCTCCCATCCAGGCCCACAGGCCTGCGAGGAAACGGCGGAGTTCCGGCGAGCCGAGCGCGGCCAGGGGCGCCGCTTCCCGTTCGAACCGGTGCACGAGTTCGTCGTGCACCTCGGCGGTGCGCAGCACGGCCTCGCGGCGCGAGCAGCGCTCCTCGGCGGCCAGGACGGTCGGCAGGTTGAACTCCCTGCCGTTGGAGAGATCTTCGCGCGCCATCGAATACAGGTCGTTGACCATCTGGCTGGCCAGCGCGGCGGTGGTGACCACGCGGCGCACCGCGGGGTCGGTGTACTCGGCGGCCGGTAACTCGTAGCCGCCGACCACATCGGTCGGCGCCATGCACGGCAGGAAGCTGTGCGGTTGCCGATTGGCGAGGTACTCCCACACCGGCGGCATCCGCCCCGCCGAGCGCCAGCCCGCTTCCGCTCCGAGCGCGATGAACCAGCCCGCGATCTCGGTGCGCAGCCGGGCCAGTTGCGCAGGGCGTGCGTAGCGTGCGAGGTGCTCGAAGGACGTGCGAAACGCGCGCAGGATCGGATCGGCTTCGAGAGCGGCCTCGAGCTGGGCGACGTAACGCGCGGGAAGATGGACCGGGTCCATGGCGGCGGCCGCCAATTCGAGCCGGGGACCCAACTCCGCCTCGGCGCTGGAGGGGGTGCCGTCCGGTGCCCGGTCGTCGGCATCCTCCTCGCAGTAGTAGTCGTCCACGGACCATTCCGAGACCGCGCATTTCGCCGCCGCCAGCAGCCGGTCGGCATCGTCGCAGTCCGGGTGGGCGAGCATGATCAGCCGGCCGAAATCGGCGTCGCGCAACTCCTCCAGCCGTCCCTCGTACAACCCGATGTCCCTGGCCCAGTCGATGATGCCGGTGTTGACGGCCTCGGCGAGAGCCGGATCGTCACGCAGCGGCGGCGGGCAGTACAGCGGTGGAATCGGATCCTGCCGATCGCGGCACACCGCGGCGGTGCCGGATCCGGTCGGTGCGCGTGGCACCCGTGCGGGACCGCCCGCGGCCCCCGACCCGATGCTCGGTTGCGTCCGCGTGCCCGTGCGAGGTGGCCCCGCGAGGCCGTGTAGCAGCGCCGACGGCGTGCCGAGCCCGGTGGGTCCGGTGGGAATGCGTGGCGCCGCGGGCAACGGAGTTCCTCCCGTCACCGGGGGCGGCCCCGGTGCGGTGGCGAGAACTGCGGCTGCCCCTTCGATGGCTGCTCCCGGTGTGCCGGCGCGGACAGCGGTAGGGGAGGTCGCCGCCACGGCGGGCGTCGTGGCAGCGTCCGCGCCGGTACGGGGAAGCAAAAGCGCGGCGGCGCCCAGGCCGGACGGACCGAGCAGAGCGCGCGGTGTGACCCCCGCCTGTCCGGCTCCCAACGAAACATCAGGCGGATCAGCCGCTTTCGTCGACAACAGGTCAGCCGGAGCGGTCGTGCTGGTATCAGTGAGTAGCGCGACGACGGTGGCGGCCACCTCATCGGTGGCGTGCGCCGCCGCGGCGCGGGAGAGCACCGACATGCCCATCACCCCGGTCAGTCGGCTTGCCGGGCGACCGAGACGTTGTCGAGCACGCCGAGGGCGTCGGGCACCAGCACGGCCGCCGAGTAATAGCAGCTGATCAGGTAGGAGATGATCGACTGGTCGTCGATGCCCTTGAAGCGCACGTTGAGGCTCGGCTCGTATTCGTCCGGAATCCCGGTCTGGTGCAGACCGATCACGCCCTGGTCCTTCTCGCCGGTGCGCATGGCCAGGATCGAGGTGGTCTGGGTGTCGCTGATCGGGATCTTGCCGCACGGGAAGATCGGTACGCCTCGCCACGCCGGAACCCGGTGCCCGTCCACCTCGACCGGATCCGGGTAGAGCCCGCGCTTGGTGCATTCGCGTCCGAACGCGGCGACCGCCTTCGGATGGGCGAGAAACAATCTCGTGCTGCGGCGCATGCTGAGCAGTTCGTCGAAGTCGTCCGGGGTGGGCGCGCCGGTCTCGGTGTAGATGCGCTGCTTCAGATCGCAGTTGTGCAGCAGCCCGAAGTCGGGGTTGTTGACCAGGTCGTATTCGCGGCGTTCGTAAAGCGCTTCGATGGTCAGGCGCAGCTGCTGCTCGACCTGATTCATCGGGTTGTTGAACAGGTCGGCGACTCGGGTATGCACCCGCAGCACGCTCTGCGCCAGGCTGAGTTCGTATTGGCGTGGGGCGGCGTCGTAATCGACGAACGTGCCCTCCAACAGCGGCTCGCCCGCGTGGCCCGAGACGATCGCGATGTCCGCCTCGCCTTTGTTGTTCTGCGGATGGGTGGGTGCGGAAGCCACGCGAGAAAGTTGCTCGCGCAATGCCGAAGTTCTGTCGATGAACTCTGTGAGCGATCGTCGCGGAAGGACCAACATGGTTGTTCGCGTGACCGTCTTGATGGTGACCGGCCAGATCGCCGAAGGCTCGGTCAATATCGTGTCGCCGAAGAAGTCGCCGCCGCCGAGGATGCCGAGCTTCGTCTGCTCGCCGTACTCACCCGACCCGATTTTGCTCAATTTGCCGTGCACGATCAGCAGAATTTGATCCATCGGATTGCCGAATTCCGCTACCACAATGCCCGGTTCGAGATCGCGCTGTTCGAAACGGTCCGCGAGGGCGCGCAGCACGTCCTCGTCGTCGAATCCGCGCAGCGCCGGAAGTTCTTGCAATTCCAGGGGAATGACGCGTGCGGTGGAGCCGTCGATGACGAATTCCACTTCGCCGTTGCCCACGGTGTGGGTGAGGCGGCGGTTCACTCGGTATACACCGCCGTTGACCTGCGTCCACGGCAGCGCGCGAGTGAGCCATCGCGAGCTGATGCCCTGCATCTGCGGTTCGGATTTGGTGGTGTGCGCGAGCAGGCCCGCCGTACTGGTGCTCAGGCTCCTGCGCACGTTGTTTTCCGTTTGGACTGGCATTTCAATGGTCATGCGTGTCCTCACCTCGAGACGGCCACCGAGACGTGGTGACGGGTTGTGGAGCAGGGGATTCGAGATCGTCGATAGTTCAGAGTCGCCGGGTGTTCACATCAAACAGCAGCGGGCGTGCCCGCGGAGAGCTCATCGATCGAATTTGCCTACGCGCCAGGGCGTTCCAGACGTGATCGATGGTAGACGCCGAAAGCGGCTGTGCACAGAAAAATTTCGAAGATCGTTCCGACGCGCGCCGGATGGTCACGACACGCGGTCGATTCCGGTAACGGCGGGTTGCGTCCCGAGGTTTGGTCCGAATTGCGTTCTGGTAGCGGCAGATCAGCTATGTGAGCGTTCGACTGCCTCGTCACACAAGCGGTGCCCGGCGCTCTCTCGATGTGGGCGAATCAGGCGGCCGGAGTGGCCATCGCGGCTATGCCGTGGCATCCAACGGTCGCGAGCGATGTCCCTACCCGCTGTGCTGCCGGACGTAAGCCATGTCCGAGTCGGGGGCGTGGGCGCCGCCGGGATACGGTCGAGTAGGTGACCCCTCGATCGATGTGCGCCCGTATTCCGGCGCGGCGCGAAAACGGTGGCGGGCGCCCGGCCACACCGATGGCGCTGAACTATCCGGGTTGCCGGTGGCCGGGGCTGCCGCGATGGAATGTTTCCGCGTCGATACGTGACTGTCGGGGAGCCGACTGCGGCAACCTGGCATGTGACGTGTCACAGCGGACACATAATGGACAAGTGGTGTGGGAAGCTCGTCTGAACACGCCGCCGTGTGTGATGCGGGTCACGTTCTAGGGTAGGGCCAGGAGCGATGGTGAAGTTGAATGCGAAGGTTGTGGTGGGCTCGGTACAGCGGTTGATGGCGACCGCGCAGAACGGCCTGGAGGTCATCCGCTTCGGCGGACTGACCCCTGACGTCGCGTCCTCGCCGTTCGAGGTCGTGGAACGCAGACGCATGTACCGGCTGCGGCATTACTTCCCCGACGATACGACGCCGGGGCGCCCGGTGGCCGTGCTGGTCCCGCCGCTCATGGTGAACGCCGACATCTGGGATGTGAACGCAGAAGAGGGCGCCGTCGGGATCCTGCACCGCGGCGGCATCGACTGCTGGGTGGTGGACTTCGGCTCGCCCGCCAGCGAGGAGGGCGGCTGGCAGCGCGATCTCGCCGACCACGTGCTGGCCGTCAACAGCGCGATCGACACCGTCAACGAGGCCACCGGCAGCGGCGTGCACCTGATGGGCTACTCGCAGGGCGGCATGTTCGCCTACCAGACCGCCGCCTACCGGTACGGCAAGGGCGTGGACAGCATCGTCACCTTCGGCAGCCCGGTCGACATCGTCGCGGGCATGCCGTTCGGGCTGCCCTACGGCATGGTCTCCGACGTCGCGGACTTCCTGGCCGATCACGTGGTCACCCGGTTGCCGATCACCGACTCCATGGTGCGCATCGGCTTCCAGTTGCTCGATCCGGTGAAAACGGCCAAGTCGAGGATCGACTTCCTGCTTCAGCTGCACGACCGCGAGGCGTTGTTGCCGAAGGAGCGCCAGCGCCGATTCCTCAACAGCGAAGGCTGGGTCGGTTACGCGGGCCCGGCCGCGGCGGATCTGCTCAAGCAATTCGTCGCGCACAACCGGCTGATGCTCGGCGGTTTCGTGATCCGCGATCACCCGATCTCGCTGGCCGAGCTGAAATGCCCGATCCTGGCGTTCGTCGGCGAGGTCGACGACATCGGACAGCCCGCCGCGGTGCGCGGCATCGTGCGGGCCGCGCCGAACGCGGAGGTCTACGAGGCGACATTGGTCGCGGGCCACTTCGGCCTGGTGGCCGGAAGCATGGCCAGCAAACACACCTGGCCGCTGGTGCGGCAGTGGGTGGAATGGATGAACGGCGACAAGCCGCTGCCGCCTGAGATCGTGCCGATGACCGAGCACGTGCCGAGCAATCGCCCCCGCTCGGCGGCCACCCGGGTGGTGCACACCGCCGCGACGCTGGCCGAGGCGGGCACCGGCGTCGGCAAGGCCCTCGAAGGCATCGCCAACAGCACAGTGCGCGGATCGATCGAACTGGCGGGCGAGGCGGCCCGGGCTCTGCCCAGGCTGACCCGCCTCGGCATGATCCAGCCGCACACCCGCATATCGCTCGGCCGTTTGCTGACCGAGCAGACGCGCCGCGCGCCGCAGCGGGACCTCTTCCTGTTCGACGACCGCGTGCACACCAACGCGGCGGTCAACGAGCGCATCGACAACGTGGTGCGCGGCCTGATCTCGGTGGGCGTGCGCCCGGCCATGCGGGTCGGCGTGGTGATGGAGACTCGGCCCAGCGCGCTGGCCTCGGTCGCGGCGCTGTCGCGGCTGGGCGCGGTGGCGGTGCTGCTCGCCCCGCACAGCGACCTGCGCCGCGCGATCGAGCTCACCGGCGTCGAGACGCTGATCTCCGATCCGGAGAATCTGCGGCAGGCCGCCGCGACCGACGCCAGGGTGCTGGTGCTCGGCGGTGGTAGCACGCGCGAGCTGGCGCTGCCCACGACCGACCGCCTGATCGACCTCGAGCAGATCGACCCGGCGCGGGTGCGGGTGCCCGCCTGGTACCGGCCGGACCCCGGTCTGGCGCGCGAGCTGGCTTTCGTGCTCGTCACCGGCACCGGTGATCGGCTGGAGACGAAGTACATCACCAACCACCGCTGGGCGCTGTCGGCGTTCGGCACCGCGACCACGGCCGATCTGAATCGCAGGGACACGGTGTACTGCCTTGCGCCGCTGCATCATTCGTCCGGGCTGCTGGTCAGTCTCGGCGGGGCGATCGCGGGTGGTAGCCGGGTCTCGCTGGCCCGGTCGCTCGACCCGGCGCGCTTCGCCGAGGAGGTGCACCGCTACGGCGTCACCGTGGTGACCTACACCTGGACCATGCTGCGCGACATCCTCGACGCGGAGGTGTTCCCGGACGGCCACAGCCACCCGATCCGTTTGTTCATCGGCTCCGGAATGCCCGCCGGACTGTGGCGGCGCACCGTGGAGCAATTCGAGCCCGCCCGCGTGCTCGAGTACTACGCCTCGATCGAGGGTGACGTGGTGCTGGCCAACGTGGCCGGGGTGAAACGCGGATGCAAGGGCAGGCCGGTTCCCGGCACCGCGAAGGTGGAACTGGTCGCCTACGACCCGCTCACCGAACGCATCCTGGTCGACGGATCCGGCTACGCCCGCCGTTGCGCGGACAACGAGGTGGGTCTGCTGATCGGCAAGGCGTCCGACGGCGTCGACATCTCCGCGGGCGGCTTGCGCGGGGTCTTCACGGCGGGCGACTCCTGGATGCCGACGGAGAATCTGTTCCGCCGCGACAGCGACGGCGACTACTGGCTGATGGACCGCACGGACACGGTGATCCACACCCGGCGCGGGCCGGTCTTCGGTCAGCCGATCGTCGACGTGCTCAACGACATCACCGCCGTGGACATGGAAGTCACCTACGGACTCAATGTCGACGACCATTGCATCGCGGTGGCCGCGGTGAGCGTGCGCGAGGGTTTCCACCTTGACCCGAAGGATGTCACCGAGGCGTTGCGGGTGCTGGACCCGGACCAGCGGCCCGACCTGGTGTACGTGGTGGACGACATCCCGCGCAGCCCGTCGTTCCGTCCGTCCGCCCGCGCCGTGCAGGAGGCGGGCAGGCCGGAGCCGGGACCGGATACCTGGTGGTACAACCGGGCATCGGACGCCTACGAGATCCTCACCGACGACCAAGCGCGCGCGCTGCTCGGTGACTGACGCGATATATATTGCCGAAGAGCCGGATTCATCGACCGATGGCATAGTGAGTGCCTGTGGGAACGAGCCTCATTTACCGCAACGGGACCGTCTACGAGGTCCTGATGCGCGGGTTGTACGGCAAGCACTACACGGCTCGGTATCGCGCTATCGCGGAGCTCGTCCCAGAAGGGGCGAGCGTGGTCGATCTGTGCTGCGGACCCGCGACGCTCTACACCCGCTACTTGCGCCACAAGTCGGTCGACTACACCGGGCTCGATCTGAACGAGCGCTTCGTCGCGCGCGTGAACGAAGCGGGCGGGCGGGGCAAGGTGTGGAATTTGCATTCCGGCGACGCGCTGCCCACGGCCGATTACGTCATCATGCAGGCCAGCCTCTACCACTTCCTGCCCGAGCCGCGCCCGCTGCTCGATCGGATGCTCGCTGCGGCCACCGACCGGGTGATCGTCGCCGAACCGGTCCGCAACCTGGCCACCAGCGACAATCCGGTCCTCGCCACGATCGGCAAGCGGTTCACCGACGCGGGCGACGGCGAGCAGGCGCACCGCTTCACCGAGCGAACGCTGGACGAGTTCTTCACGGCGTACGGCCCGCGGGTGGCGCGGCAGTCCCTCATCGCGGGCGGGCGGGAGAAGCTCTACATACTCACCGCGTGAGCCGGCGTGCGGGCCGGTTCACACGGTGAACGCGGTGACCGCGTCCACGACGCGGGCCACCTGCGCGTCGGTGAGATCCGGCCAGAGCGGCAGACGCACGACGGTTCCGGAGAACTCCGCGCTGCGGGCGCAGGCCCGCGGCGTGCGGCCGAGCTTGAACCCGGCCGGGCTGGAATCCAACGGGATGTAGTGGAACGGTGCGGAGATACCCTGCGCCGCGAGGTGCGCGATCAGGTCGTCGCGGCGGCGCTCGTTCGGGGTCCGCAGGTAGTACAGATGCGCGGTGTGCCCGCGATCGGCGGGCACGGACATCAGACGGACGTCGTTGCGCTCGGCCCAATCCGGCAGGGCGGCGGCGTAGGCGTCCCACACCCGGTGGCGTCCGGCCTGGATGGTGTCGAACTCGTCCAACTGCGCGTCGAGCACGGCCGCGTTCAGCTCGCTGGGCAAGTAGCTGGAGCCGATGTCCTGCCAGGAGTACTTGTCCACCGCGCCGCGCAGGAACCGGGCCCGGTCGGTGCCCTTCTCCCGGATGATCTCGGCGCGCGCCATCAGGATCTCGTCGGTGAGCAGCAGCGCGCCGCCCTCACCGCAGTGCACGTTCTTGGTGTCGTGGAAGCTCAGCGTGCCCATCGTGCCGATGGTGCCGAGCTTCCGGTCACGCCAGGTGCCGCCGAGTCCGTGCGCGTTGTCCTCCACGACGGCGAAGCCGTGCGTGTTCGCCAGGTCGAGCAGTCCGGCCATATCGGCGGCGACGCCACCGTAGTGGATGACCACCACGGCCTTCGTCCGCTCGGTGACCACGGCCGCCACCGACTCAGGGTCCAGGTTCCCGGTGGCCGGATCGATGTCGGCGAAGACGCACGTGGCGCCACGCAGCGCCATCGAGGTGGCGGTGGAGGTGAAGGCGAAGCTGGGCACGATCACTTCGTCGTCGGGCCCCAACTCCAGCAGCAGTCCCGCCATTTCCAGCGCGGATGTGCAGGAGGTGGTGAGCAGGGCGTGCGGAGCGCCCGTGATCGCCTTCAGCTTCGCGGTGGCCGACGCGGTGAACTGTCCGTCGCCGTGGCTGTGGTCGGAGGCCAGCACGGCCTCCAGATTCGCTAATTCCCGGCGCGCCCGGTACGGACGGCTGAAGATGACGCGGTCAGTGCTCAACCCGGTCGGTCCCCCTGCTGGCGGTGGTCGCGGTCATTTCCGAAGTGTCCGCCGGACGCGGTGTCGGCGTCTCGACGGTCAGATAGAGCGGTTTGCCCACCAGGATGTGCAGCGCCACGCCCAGGTACTCGGCGATGAGTCCGAGTGAGAACAGGATGGCGCCGGAGCACAGCAGCAGCACCACGATGGTGGATGCCCAGCCTTCCGGCGCCCAGCCGTCGGTGGTCAGCGCTTCGATCACGACGACCGCGGCCATCACGCCGCCGGCCAGCGCCAGGGTGACGCCGAGCAGGCTGACCAGCCGCAACCCGCGGGTCCCGCTGCACAGCACCATCTTCCAGAACAGCGAGAACAGGCGGCGGTAGTTGTAGCCGGACTCCTCCCTGCCCTCGGCGCGCAGCACCACCGGCGCCTGCGCGACGGCGCCGACCACCCAGGTCAGCGCGACGTCCAGGTAGACGCCGTTGGACGCGACCTCGGCCAGTTGCCTGCCGATGTCCCCGCGGATCAGCCGGTAGCTCTCGAACCGGGTGGAATCCGGGAACGCGAACAGCGTCGCGAGCACCAGCTTGGCTCCGCGCGAGGTCAGATTGCGCAGGAAGCCGTGCGGCCTGGTGTTGCTCGGCTTGGAGTAGACCAGATCGGCGCGCTGCGCCAGCGCCGTGTCCAGGAACGTGCTGATGAAGCGGGGATCGTGCTGGCCGTCCTCGTCCATGGTGACGATCCAGTCACCGGCCGCGGCCGACATCCCGGCGATCGTCGCGGCGTCCTGGCCGAAGTTGCGGCTGAGCCAGACGGTGCGCACGGTCGGATAGGTCCGTTGCAGTTCTTGCAGCACCACGTCGGAGCGGTCCGGGCCGTGGTCGTGCACCAGGATGATCTCGGAGACGACGAACGGGGTGCCGCCGGGAGTCTCGGTGGTGCGCGTGAGATCGTGCAGTTCGGCGACCAGACCGGCGATCGTGTCCTCGCCCCGGTACACCGGCACGACCACCGACACCGTGTGCGGCCGGTCCACGCCGGGCCGTGCCGGGTCACCGTTCGTCGCGGGGGCGCCGGAACGGAGTGTGCGGGCGGGTGGGATCGGCATCAGCTGGATCGACTTTCGATGACGGTGCGTGCCGGTACTCGTGGCAGAACTGCGGAGCCCGAACCGGTGTGGACTCTAGCACGGTGCGCCGGGTGGCCAGCGGAGCAGCTGATCATGCCCTCATCTTGGTGGCGTCCGCGACCGATGCCAAGCCGGGAGCCGCCCTGTAGGGTTTGGAACTCGTGACGGACAGTGCAGTGCTCGACTCGCCGCCGGACGCGTATTCGCGGCGAGATGTCTACCGGTGGGGGGTCATCACCGCGCTCGGAGTGGTCGCGGGTTACCTCGCTGTCCTGCTCGCCAACGCCCGGCATTTCTTCACCGACGACACCGAGTCCCAGTACACCTCGTTGTGGGTCGGCCTCGGCCGTGCGCTGCGCGCAGGCGATTTTCCGGTCATGGTGCCCGAGCACTGGATGGCGGGCAACAACACCATGGACGACGCGGGCCTGTTCAACCCGCCACAGCTGCTGATCGATCTGATCGCGCCCTCGGTGGACAACGTCGCGCTGTACGCCACCGTCGTGAAGCTGATCTTCTCGATCATCGCCGCCCTCGGCGTTTACCGCGTCTGCCTCGTCTACGGCGGGCGGCCCGCCTGGTCGGCGGTGGCGGGTATCGCGCTGCCGCTGTCGGGCTTCTTCCTGTTCTTCGACGAAGCCAGCTGGATGACCGCGCTCACCGGCACAGCGTGGATGGTGCACGCCTGGGCGGCCTCGGTCCGCTACACGCGCGGTCGAGGCGGGCCCGTTCCGGTTTTCGTCTACCTGTACCTGACCATCTCGACGCAGTACATCTTCCCCGCGGTCGAAGCGGTGCTGATGCTGCTGGCCGTGGCCGTGGGCGAGCTCGTGTACCAGCGCAAGTGGCAGCCGGTGCTGCGGCTGACGCTGGCGGCGGGCTGCGCCGGGCTCGCGGGCCTGCTGACCTTCCTGCCGAGCATGTTGTCGGCCAAGGTGACCTGGCGCGGCACCGCGCAGATCAACAACGACCAGTTCCTGACGGTGCCGTGGTCGGAGTCGCTGAACGCCAGCCTGCCCAGTTCGATGCCCGCCTTCACGTCGTGGTGGGGTTACGTGCAGCCGCTGCCGGTCACCTACATCGCCTGGTTCCTGATCCCCGCCCTGGCGTTCGTCGACTGGCGGCGAGCCAAGGAGGCGTGGCGGGAGCTCAGCGCGATCGCGATCTTCGCGATCATGATGCTGATGTGGACCGCGGGCCCCGGTTCCGTCGGGCCGCTGCGCTGGCCCGCACGCGTGCTGCCGATGCTGGCCATCGGGCTGCTCGTCCTGGTGTGCGTGCTGCTGGGGCGTTTCGGGACGTTCCGCGATCCGAAGAACCGCGGCATCGCGGCGGGCGTGCTGATCCTGCTGCTCTGGGTGCGCTCCTTCTCCGCCGACCCGCACGACGCCATCTGGCACGTCATCGCGGCCCTGGCGCTGGCGGCGCTGGTGGCGGCGGTGGTGTGGCTCGGGCGCGCCAAGGGCACCGCGGCGGCGTGCGCCCTGACCATCGTCGCGATGTTCCCGATCGCCTATTTCCAGGTCGATGCCGCGCAACCCACGCCGATGTCGTGGAATCTGCCGACGAAGCGTTCGGAGGCGATGGCCGCGTTCCCGGACTTCGCGGGCAACACCATCCAGCTGGGCGACCGCGGACTGCTGCAGCCGCAGGACAAGAGCATCGAGGCGGCCTACGGCTCGCTCGTCTTCGGTAACTACGCCCGCGGACTCGAGTTGAACTACGTCAACGGGTACACCCCCAGCGGCCATTTCTACTTCGGTGAGCTGCTGTGCATGCGCTGGGACGGCAGTGTCTGCCCGGACGCCTACCGGCGTATGTTCGCGCCGGAGCCGACCACCGGGCGGCCGTTGGTCGATCTGATGAACCTGGACCGCGTGGTGGTGCAGCGGGCGCTGTTCCCGGACGCGCCCGGCCAGCCCGCACCCGAGGGCTGGACGTGGGTCGAGTATCCCGGGCACGAGCGCTACATCGCGGTGCTGGAACGCGTCGGCGGACCGATCTCGACGACGAACGGCCGCGTGACGGCGACCCAGAAGGCGACCGCGACGTCGATCTCCGAGACCGACACCACCAGCCGGGTGCGCGTGTCCTCGGCCGAAGGCGGCCGGGTCGTGTTCGCTCGGCTGGGCTGGCCGGGGTACCGAGTCACGTTGAACGGCAAGTCGCTTCCGATCACGACGGTCGCCAAGTCCTTCATCGCCGTCGATGTTCCCGCGGGCACCCAGGACGCCGAACTGGTGCTGACCTGGCGTCCGCCCGGCTGGAAGATCGGCATCGCCGCCGCGGTGGCGGGTGTGCTCGGCATCGGCGTCCTGCAGTGGCTGTACGTCCGGTCCCGGCGCCGCGAGGAGCCGGAGGAGAGCGCCGCCACCGAGCCCGCCGAACCGGATCGCGAGTTGGCGGACGTCGTTTCGTGACGACGAACCCGCCTCCGGTCGCCGTGGGCGCCGACGCGGTGGGCGACGGGCCCGCGGCCGGACTCCTGGTGCGGGTGGTCCGGCGGCAGGAGGTCGCCTTCGCGCTGGTCGGCGCGTGTAACACCCTGCTCGGGATCGCGCTGACCGTGGTGTGGCTGGCGGTGCTGGGTGACGCGTGGCCGCCCGCCGTGGCGGTCGTGCTGGCCTACGCCGTCGGCATCGTCGTCGCTTTCGTCCTGCACCGGACGCTCGTGTTCCGGGTGCGCGGCCGGGTGCTGCGCGACTTCGCGGGCTTCGTCGTGGTGAATTCCGGTGGGCTGCTGATGAACACGGTGCTGCTGTCGCTGGCGGTCTCGGTGCTGCACCTGCCGCGGATTCCGTCGGCCGTCGTGGTGATGGGCCTGGTCGCCGTCGTCAGTTTCTTCGGCCATCGATACATTTCGTTCCGCCGCAAGCCGGAGGCGCGGACCGAGAACGCCAGCGGATGACGCGTCACCGAATGGCATCCCGGTACTGGCTTGCCGGAGCGGCACCGCGGTGACGGTAGGGTCTGGAACTCGTGGCCGAACGTAGCACCTTTCCTTCGCGCGAAGTCTGCACATGGGGCGTCATCACGGCGCTCGGGGTCATCGCGGGATACGGTGCGGTGCTACTCGCCAACGTCCGGCATTTCTATACCGACGACACCGAATCGCAGTACGCGCCGCTGTGGGTGATGCTCGGCCGGTACCTGCGCGAGGGACGATTGCCCGGCATGATCCCCGAGCACTGGATGGCGGGCAACTACACCATCGAAGAGGCCGGGCTGCTCAATCCGCCGCAACTGCTGATCGATCTGATCGCGCCCTCGGTCGACAACCTCGCGCTGTACGCCACCGTGGTGAAGCTGATCTTCGCGATCATCCTGGCGCTCGGTGTGTACCGGATCTGCCTGGCCTACGGAGCGAAGGCGCCGTGGGCGGCGGTCGCGGGGGCCGCCATTCCGTTCACCGGATGGCTGCTGTTCTTCGACGAGTCCAGTTGGATGACCGCGTTCACCGGCACCGCCTGGATGGCGCACGCCTGGGCCTCCGGCGTGCGCTACGCCCGCGGGCGCAGCGGGCCGATTCCCACCTTCGTCTTCTTGTATCTCGCCATCTCGGTGCAATACATCTTCCCGGCGGTCGAGGCCGGGCTGATGGTGGTCGCGGTCGCGATCGGCGAACTCGTGTACCAGAAGGCGTGGCGTCCGTCGGTGCGTCTGCTCACCGTCGCCGGCGGTGCGGCGCTGGCCGGACTGGCCACCTACCTGCCGAGCATGCTGTCGGCGAAGGTGACCTGGCGCGGCACCGCGCAGATCAACAACGATCAGTTCCTCACGGTGCCGTGGTCGGAGTCGCTGAACGCCAGCCTGCCCAGCACGCTGCCCGCGTTCAGTTCCTGGTGGGGCTACGTGCAGCCGATGCCGGTGGTCTACATCGCGTGGTTCCTGGTTCCCGCGCTGGCGTTCGTCGACTGGCGCAAGGCGCTCGGCGCGGCGCGTGAGCTCGTCGCGCCCGGGCTGTTCGCGGTGATGGCGCTGATGTGGACGGCCGGTCCCGGCGCGGTCGGACCGTTGCGCTGGCCCGCGCGGGTGTTGCCGATGATCGCGCTCGGCCTGCTGGTGCTGGTGTGCGTGCTGCTCGGCCGTTTCGCGACCGTGCGGGACTGGCGGCGGCGTGGCACAGCGGCCGCGGTGCTGATCGGCCTGCTGTGGGTGCGCACTTTCTCGGCCGCGCCGCACGAGGTGATCCGGCACGTCGTCGCGGCGCTCGGGGTGGCCGCGCTCGGCGCCGTCGCGGTATGGCTCGGGCGCAGCCGGGGCGTGGCAGCGGCGTGCGCGCTGATCGTCGTTTCGGTCTTTCCCATCGCGTACCTCCAGGTGCGGGAGGCGCAACCGACGCCGATGGGCTGGAATCTGCCGGAGAACCGCTCGGAGATGAAAGCCGCGTTCCCCGACTTCCCCGGCACCACATTGCAACTCGGCGACCGCATGCTCATCCCGCCGCAGGAACGGAATCTGCCCGGCGCGTACGGATCGCTGGTATTCGGCAACTACGCCAAAGACCTCGAGCTGACCTACGTCAGCGGATACACCCCCAACGGGCACTACTGGTTCGGCGAGACGTTGTGCATGCGCTGGGACACCAGCGTCTGTCCCGATGCCTACCGGCGCGCGTTCGCGACCGAGCCGACCACCGGCCGGACCATCGTCGACCTGATGAAAGTCGACCGGGTGGTACTGCATCGCGCTCTGTACCCGGACGCGCGCGACCAGCCCGCGCCGCCCGGCTGGCGCTGGGTCGACTACCCCGGGCACGAGAAGTACATCTCGGTGCTGGAGCGCACCGACGGCTCGATCTCGGCGCGCGACGGCCGGATCGCCGCCACCCAGGGCGTGACTGCCACCTCGGTCGGGGAGTCGGACACGACCAGCCGGGTGCGGGTGAGTTCCACGGAGGGCGGCCGAATCGTCTTCGCGCGGCTCGGCTGGCCCGGTTACCGGGTGACGCTCGACGGTCGCGAGACACCCTCCACGTTGGTGGCGAAAACCTTTGTCGCCGTGGATCTTCCGGCTGGCAGCTCCGGTGACCTGGTCGTGTCGTGGCAGCCGCCGGGGTGGCGGATCGGCGTCGCCGCCGCACTGCTCGGCCTGCTCATCGTCGGCCTGTCGCAGTGGGCGTATCTGCGCGGCAGGCGGCGGCTCGACGAAGGTTCCGGTGCCGAGCCGTCCCCGCTCGACGCGGCCGTGACGCCGGAAACCCACCTGGCCGACGCCGCCCGATGAGCGCGGATGCGGCGGACGACGTCGGCGCGCCTGCATCGGACGCGCGGCGCTTCGATGCCGCGGGTGCCACGGCCGAGACGGGTTCCGGGGCCAAGAGCGCGGACCCGGGTCCGCTGCTGCGCCTGGTGCGTCGGCAAGAGATCGCGTTCGCCATCGTCGGCATGGTGAACACGGGCCTCGGCATGGCGCTGACGGTGCTGTGGCTGGCGGTACTCGGCGACCGGGCGCCCGCCGCGCTCGCGCCCGCCCTGGCCTACTCGATCAGCGTGTTCGTGGCGTTCGTCCTGCACCGGACCCTGGTGTTCCGGGTGCGCGGGCGCACGGTGCGGGATTTCGTCGCGTTCGTCGCGGTGAACTCCGGCGGACTGGTGCTGAACATGGTGCTGCTCCAATTGGGCGTCTCGGTGCTGCACCTGCCGAGCATTCCGTCGGCGATCGCGGTGATGGCGCTGGTGGCGGGCGCCAGCTTCTTCGGTCATCGCCACATCTCGTTCCGCCGGACGCCCGCCCCCGATGCGGACGGTTCTCGTTCCGGCACGGCCGGAAGGTAGGTTCCTGATATGCCTGAGCACACCACCCTGGACGCCACACTGCTGAGCCTGCTGGCCTGCCCGCAGGACAAGGGCCCGCTGCGGCTGGTCCGCGCCGCCGACGACAGCGCGTTGCTCTACAACCCGCGCCTGCGCCGGGCATACCCGATCGAGAACGGCATCCCGGTGCTGCTCGTCGACGAAGCCAGGGACGTCACCGACGCCGAGCACGAAGCGTTCACCGCTCCGGGCGACGCCTGACCCTCCGCGCGGCCGTCCCCTTTCTCTCACGACTCGCCCACTGCGCGGCAACGGATGCGTCACGGTCGTTTTGCGTCCATTGACCGTTCGAAGCCGGCTCCGCCATGATCATTTGCACTTCGAGACGGTCATCTCGCTCCAGCACAGGGGCGTTGCGACCGACCTGATCAGCGCACAGGTGGCGTATGAGAGAGAGGTCGGGAACGTCATGAGCGATTCGCGTTTACGTAATTGGACGGCTCGATGCGCGATGGCCTGCGCAGTCGCGGCGGCGGGATTCGCCATGGCGACGCCCGCGCAGGCCGAGCCACTGTGGCCGGGTGGCCCGGACATCCCAGGTTTGCCCGCGCTCATCCCACCTCCGCCGCCCCCGCCGGCCGTGGCGCCGTGTTCCACCGCAGCCCGTGCGTGCATGCGGCTGTCCACCAATGAGGCGTGGCTGATGGACGACGGCAAGGTGGTCTACGGCCCGACGCCGATTTCGCACGGCATGCCGGGATACGAGACGCCGCCCGGCGTCTTCCACGTCTCGTTCAAGAAGGAGTTCCACTGGAGCACCATGCACAACGCTCCGATGGAGTACGCGACCTTCTTCAACGGCGACATCGCCTTCCATGTCGGTCCGATCGAGAAGAAGTCGCACGGCTGCGTCCGGATGACCTACGAGGGTGCCAAGGCGTTCTACGAGTACCTGTGGCCCGGTGACGTCGTCGAAGTCGTGGAGTGACGGCCCCGGCGTCCCCTCGTCGCGGTCACCGGGACACCGGTTCCTGGCCGATGTCACCGGTCAGATAGCGCTGCAGCGTCGGGCCCACCGCGGCGACCAGGTCGGCGGCGGACATCGAGGCCAGCGGTTCCACTCCGATGACCTTGCGGCCGACCAGCACGCCGATCATCTGCGAGGCGACCAGGCTGATCCGGGCGCGGCCGTCGTCCTGCGGGGTGGCGATCCGCCTGCGGACGCGTTCCAGCACGACCTCCAAGAGGAACGCCCTGGCCAGGGACGGATCGTGACTGCCGGCCAGGACACTGCGCACCATCGCGACCACGCCGGGACCGGCGGGCGAATCCCACACGGCGACCACCGTGCGAATAATGGTCTCGCCCAACCGGTCCAGCGGTGCGGCCTCGATGACGCGCAAGGTCGTCTCGGGATCCACCGGCAACTCCACCACCGCGGCGAAGAGCTGTTGCTTGGTGCCGAAGTAGTGATGCACCAGAGCGGGATCGACCCCGGCGTCGGTGGCGACCGCGCGCACGGAGGTCTTGTCGAAGCCGATATCCGCGAACCGGGCGCGGGCGGCCGCGAGGATGGCCTCGCGAGCGCCCGATTGCCCGGGTCTGCGGCCGGTGCGAGCGGGACGCTCGGCGCCGTTGCCTGCCGTCACGCGGTCCGCCGTCGTAGCGTGGCCGCGCCGAGGCACAGGGCGACGATCGCGAACCCGGCGACGATGGCCAGATCGCGCCACATCTGGCCGGTGACCTCCGGATGCGTCGACACCTGTTGCAGCGCGTCGACCGCGTAGCTCAACGGCATCACGTTGCTGATCACCTCCAGCCAATCGGGCAGCTGGCCGCGGGGAACGAGCAAGCCGCACAAGAAGATCTGCGGGGCTACCACGACCGGCATGAACTGTACGGCCTGGAATTCGGTGCGGGCGAACGCGCTCGCCAACAGACCCAGCGCCACCCCGCACACCGCGTCGACCACGGCGATCAGCACCACCCACGCGGGACTGCCCGCCGAGCCCAGTCCGAGCAAACCGAACGAGACCAAGCAGGCGACGATCGCCTGCGCGGCGGCGGCCAGCGAGAACGCGGTGCCGTATCCGGCGAGCAGGTCGAGTTTCGTCAGCGGCGTGGACAGCAGCCGCTCCAACGTGCCCGAGGTGCGTTCCCGCTGCATGGCGATCGCGGTGATCAGGAACATCACGATGAACGGCAGGATGCCGAGCATGCTGATGCCGACCCGGTCGAACAGCGGCACCGGATTCAGCGGGTTGGTCGGAGTGTCCTTGTAGATGAAATACAGCAGCGCCATCAGCAGGGCGGGGACCACCAGGATCATGGCGACGGTGCGGTGGTCGTTGCGCAGCTGCCGCAGGATGCGGCCGGTGGTCGCGGCGTAGGGGCGCAGCGTCGGCGTCCGCCTCGGCGCGGCTTCCGAGATGGCGGTCATGCGTTCTGTCCCATCGTGATAAGGGTGAGGAAGGCGGTTTCCAAGTTCTGCTCGCCGGTCTGCGCGCGCAGTTCGTCGGGGCTGAGCTGGGCCAGCAACTGCCCGTCGCGCATCAGCAGCAGCCGGTCGCAGTGCTCGGCCTCGTCCATGACATGGCTGGAGACCAGCAGCGTCGTCCCGTTCGCGGCCAGTTCGTGGAACTGCTTCCACAACTCGACGCGCAGCACGGGATCCAGGCCGACGGTCGGTTCGTCCAACACCAGCAGTTCGGGCTGGGCGACCAGCGCGCACGCGAGCGACGCTCGTGTCAGCTGGCCGCCCGAGAGTTCGTCGCCGCGTTGCTGGGCGTGATCGGCCAGGCCCACCGCCGTGATCGCGTCGTCCACGTCGGCGCGATCACGGCCGTAGAGCGCGGCGAAGTACGCGACGTTCTCCCGGACGCTGATGTCGTTGTAGATGCTGGGCGCCTGCGTGACATACCCGATCAGATGGCGAAGCGTCGGGGAGCCCGCCGGGTGGCCGAGCGCGGTGACCTCACCCGATTCGATGACCTGGGTGCCGACGATGCTGCGCATCAGCGTCGTCTTGCCACATCCGGACGGACCGAGCAGCCCGGTGATCGAGCCGCGCGGGATGGTCAGCGAGACGTCGTGCAGGACTTCACGGCCGCCGCGGTGGACCCGCAGATCTCGTACCTCGACGGCGGGGGAGGGGCTGGCTTGCGACACGGTCGCCTCAATTCATCGAGTGTTGAATTCACTGTACGATGAATTTAGCGCGCTCGCGCTCGACCGGCAAGAGTGCTTTTTTCCGGAATCAGTGGCCGTGCCGCACCGGCGGTGTTCCCGCCGCCTGGCCCGGGTTCACGACCACGAACTGGCCCATCATTCCGAGGTCCTCGTGCCAGAGGAGATGGCAGTGATACATGTAGGGCGCGTCCGGATCGGCCGGGCCGTCGAAGCGCATCGCCAGCCGGACCGTGCTGTTCGGCGGCAGGAAGACGGTGTCCTTCGGGCCGGTCAGTGCCGGGGGCGGCGGCTCGTCGTCCACCGCGAGCACGCGGAATCGCACGTCGTGGATGTGGAAGTTGTGCGGCATGCCGTCGTTGTTGCGCACCACCCAGGTCTCCGCCGTGCCGCGCGTGACCGCGAAATCGATGCGGTCCATGGCCATCGGCCTGCCGTTGATCCCGGCGAGGTTCAGGTCGAAATGCCGTTCCAGTACCGAATCACCGCCGTCCGGGGTGGTGGGCGACGCCAGGACCGCGGGGAGTTCCGGCGCGGGCCGCAACGTGCTTGCCGCGCGTAGTTCGAGGATGTCGAAAGTGTCGTCGCCGCCGGAGAACCGCTGGGTCCAGAAATCCAGCCCGGCGTCGAGTTCGCCGCCGCGCAGCACGGTGCGCTCGTTCGGCCGCATCCGGACCACGATCTCGGCCCGCTCGCCCGGTGACAGCCGAAGCCGGTCCACGGTGCTCGGTCTTTCGATCAGCCCGCTGTCGGTCGCGACGAGCGAGAACGGCCGCCCGTCGGCGAAGACGAAGGTGTAGATCCGCGCGGTCGAGGCGTTGAGCAGACGCAACCGGACGAGTTCGTCGCCGACGTCGCGGTACGGCGCGAGCGTGCCGTTGACCATCGTCCGATCGCCGAGAAACCCCACGTCGCGGAACATCGCGTGCGCGGAGTCGAACGCCGCGCCGTCGAACCGCACATCCTGGACGATCAACGGCAGATCGTTCACCCCGTAGTCGGAGGGGAGGGGCAAGGTGGTAGACACCTCGTCGTCGAGCAGGAACATACCCGCCAATCCGCGGCGCACGTGCGCTTCGGTCGCCCCGTGCGGATGGGGGTGATACCAGAGCGTCGCGGCCGGTTGATCGATGGTCCACTGCGGCGTCCACGCCGCGCCGGGAGCCACCATCTGGTGCGGCCCGCCATCCATTGCCGCGGGCAGATGCATGCCGTGCCAGTGCACGGTGGAGGCCTCCGGCAACGTGTTGCGCACGGTGACGGCCACGTTCTCCCCGCGCCGCGCCCGCAGCGTCGGCCCGAGGTAGTCGCCGTTGAATCCCCACGTCTCCGTAGCCCGGCCGGGCCGGAACTCCCTTTGCCCGGCGCGCATATCCAGTTCGAACGTGCGCGTTCCGTCGGCGCCCACCCGCGACGGCGCCAGCGGAGGAATGGCGAGTTCGTTCCGGAATTCCGTCTTCCCGGCCGTGGACACGTCCGCTCGGGCGTAGACCCAGGCGACGCCACCGACCACGAGGACCGGCAACGCCGCGACGCAGACGAGAACGATGAGCAACCACCGCCGCTTGCGCGGCCGGAAATCCGAAGGCATGGACCGACGGTAGAAATGGCAAGTGCCCCAACGCATCCGGGAGCATCCCTATTTCCACCCCGGTCCACCCCTGATGCCCGCGTCCGGGCTTTCCGGGTGCGGGATCACGCACCGATCGGAAGCGGCTGGCGTACTGTGACCCAGAACACAGCCCGGGGTGTCACGTCCGGGTCCGGTCATTTGTCCCATGGTCGTCACCATCCGCCATTCCTGCCCCGGTGACCCGACCATTGGAGCACTGCCATGAACACCGAACATCGCATCGTCGTCCTCGGCGGCGGCTACACCGGCATGCTCGCCGCCGTGCGGCTGGCCCGGCGCACCCGAGCGCTCGACGTCCGGATCACGCTGGTCAACCCCTCGGCCCGATTCACCGAGCGTCTGCGCATGCATCAGGTGGCCGCCGGTCAGCAACTCGCGGACCACAGGATTCCCGCGCTGCTGGAAGGCACCGGGGTCGCCTTCGTCCAGGGCTGGGCCACGGCCATCGATCCGGTGAACCAAGAGGTGACCGTCGACGAGACGACTCGTCTTCCCTACGACGAATTGATCTACGCCCTGGGCAGCACCGCGGACACGACCATCGTGCCCGGCGCCGCAGACCATGCGTGGACCCTCGACAACCCCGCCACCGCACACCGGTTCGCCGAGCGCCTCACCGAGGTCGCGGCGCGCGGCGGCGCCGTCGCGGTCTGCGGCGGCGGCCTCACCGGCATCGAGGCGGCGGCCGAGATCGCCGAGAGTCATCCCGGCGCGCGCGTCACCCTGATCAGCACCGGCGAGCTCGGGGCCATGATGGGGACGAACGCCCGCGCGTACCTGCATCGTGCGCTCGATCGCCTCGGCGTCACCCGCGAGACCGGCCGGGCCGTGGTGAAGGTGCTGCCCGACGCCGTCGAACTGGCCGGCGGCGAGTTGGTGCCCACCGACCTGACGCTGTGGACGGCGGGTGTTCGCGTGTCACCGCTGGCCGCGCGGGCGGGCATCGAGACCGACGCGCACGGGCTGATCGTGGTCGACCCGACCCTGAGGTCGGTGTCGCATCCGGCCGTCCACGCCATCGGCGACGCCGCCGCGGTCCGTCAAGCGTGGGGGCAGATCCACGGCACCTGCCAGAGTGGGATGCCTACCGCCGCCTACACCGCCGACGTCATCGCGCGGCAACTGCGCGGCAAGCGCGTGCGGCCGTTCCGCTTCGGGTATTTCCACCAGCCGGTCAGCCTCGGCCGCAAGGACGCGGTCATCCAGTTCACCAAAGCCGACGACCGCCCGCGCCGCGGCTACCTGGCCGGACGCGCCGCGGTCATCTACAAGGAGACCGTCAGCAGCAGCCCGATACCGACCTTCGCGCTGAGCAAGCGGATGACGGTGTCGGTCGCGCTGTCGAAAGGTGGCCGAGCCACCAGGAGAATTCAGTCATGACCGACCGGACAACCGAGCAGGACCCGTTTCTCGAACACCGACGTCTGCTGTTCGCCACCGCGTACCGGATGCTGGGGACCGTCACCGATACGGAGGACGTCCTCCAAGACGCCTGGCTGAAGTGGAACGACACCGATCGGTCGACGGTGCGGCAACCCAAGTCCTACCTCGTGCGCACGGTCACCAACCTGTCGCTCAACCGGCTCACCTCGGCCAAGGCCACCCGCGAGAACTACGTGGGCCCCTGGCTGCCCGAGCCGTTGCTCACCGCACCGAACATCGCCGAGGAGACCGACTTGGCCGACACCGTCTCCACGGCGATGCTGGTGGTTCTCGAAACGCTCAGTCCCGTCGAACGCGCGGTCTTCCTGCTGCGCGAGGTCTTCGGCTACACGCACGCCGAGATCGCCGAGACCCTGGACCGGCCGGAACCCGCGATCCGGCAGATCGCGCACCGCGCCAAGCAGCACGTGCAATCCCGCAGGCCGCGGTTCGACACCGACAAGGCGCAGCGCGACCATGTCACCGCCCGATTCATGGCCGCCTGCTCCGGCGGCGATCTCAACGCGCTGATGGATCTGCTCGCCCCGGACGTCACGTCGTGGTCGGACGGCGGCGGCGTGGTCACCGCGGCGCGCCGACCGTTGTACGGACCCGACCACGTGGCCCGCTGGATCCTCGGCGTGCTGGCCAAGCCGGTCGTCGCGGGCTTCGTATTCGAATCCGCCTGCATCAACGGTGAACTCGGCGCGCTCGTATTCATCGGCGGCTCCCCGGTGGCCGCGTTCACCTACGACATCGTCGACGGACGAATCCAGAACCTCCGGTTCCAGGTCAACCCGTACAAGCTGAAGGGCCTTTCCATGGGCACCGACGCGCTCGGGTGATCTTCCGCCGTTCTAGGCTCCAGCCGTGACCAACCAGAGTGCCCTGTCCGCCGACGGCGGACAGGTACGGGCCTCGACGCTCGAGCTGTTCTTCGATCTCGTCTTCGTTCTCACCATCACCCAGCTGTCGCACGTCTACACACACCATCCAGGCTGGCAGGCACTCGCGCAGGTGGCGCTGCTGTTCGGGGTGATCTGGTGGATGTATTCCGGTTACGTGTGGCTCACCAACGAGGTCGCGCCGAACAGTTCCGCCCGGCGGACCTGGCTGCTGGTCGGCATGTTCGCCTTCTTCGTCCTCGCTCTGGCCATCCCGGACGCGTTCCACGGCACCGGCATCGCCTTCGGATTCGGATACGTCCTGGTCACCGCCGTGCATACCGCGCTATTCGCCTCGGCGGGCGGCACGTCGGCGACCACCGCGATCCGCCGGATCGCCCCGCTCAACGCCCTGGCCGCCGCCCTCGTGCTGGCGGGTGGGTTCGTGCACGACTGGGTGCAGTACGCCTGCTGGATACTGGCGTTCGCGGTGCAGGTGATCAGCCCCTATCTGGTCGACACGGGCGACTTCGTGGTCCGAGCCAGTCATTTCTGCGAGCGGCACGGGCTGGTCGTGATCGTCGCGATCGGCGAATCCCTCGTCGCCATCGGCGCGGGGCTGGCCGGAGAGCGGATCACGCCGGAGTTGATCGCCACCGTCGGCCTCGGCCTCTGCCTGGCCTACGTCCTGTGGTGGGCGTACTTCGGCGTCGACGACGAGCGCGGCGAGCACGCGCTGGCCGCGGTGCCGGACCGGGAACGGTCCCGGCCGGCCGTACTGGCCTACGGCTACGCCCTGTACCCACTGCTGATCGGCGTCATCGTGGCCGCGGCGGGTATCCAGATGAGCATCGCCCGGGGCGGTGTGGCGAGCCCGGTCGCCGTGGCCGCCGCGCTCTCCGGCGGCGTCGCGCTTTACTTCCTCGGTCAGTTCTTCTTCCGCCTGGCACTGCGGTTGCCGCGTCCCTGGGCGCGCCTGCTCGCGGCGCTCGCGGTGGCGGCCACCACCCCGATCGGCGTCTACTGGGTCTCCTGGGCGCAACTTGCCGCGATCGTGATCGTGGCGTACGCCGCCGTGATCGCCGACGACTTGCTCACACTGCGGTCCGGCGAGCACAGCGCGTATATCTGAATGCGCACACTGTCTGCTCCGGTCGACCGGGGCAACGATTTCCGCTGGTCGTCGCGGGTCGGGTCGGTCTGTGCGCATCGGCGCTCACGCCACATGGCACGCCGTCATGTCCTCGTCGCGATCGTTCGCGCCGAGGCGGTACCCGTGCCGAGCGGCTGCGCTGCCCCGCCTCCGTTGTCGCCGTCGAGGACAATGGCGGCTGTGTGTGCCCAATCTGTCGAGGAACTTGCCGTCGAACCTCCCGCCGCCGCCCGCCGTCTGCTCGGGGCTACCTTGTGGTCGGGCCCGGTCGGTGTCCGGATCGTCGAAGTCGAGGCCTACGGGGGAGACCCGGCCGGGCCGTGGCCGGATCCGGCATCGCATTCCGGTCGCGGCCGGACCAAGCGCAACGGCGTCATGTTCGGCCCCGCCGGTGTGCTGTACGTCTACCTCAGCTACGGCATGCACACCTGCATCAACGTGACGAGCGGACCGGACGGCATCGCCAGCGCCGCGCTCATCCGCTCCGGCGAGGTCGTCGCGGGACTGGAGACGGCGCGCGCGCGACGTCCCGGCGCCCGATCCGATCTCGACTTGGCCCGTGGCCCGGGCAATCTCGGCGGTGCGCTGGGAATCACTCTGAGCGACTACGGAACTCCGCTGCTCGATCCGTCGTCGCCGATCCGGCTGGAACTGGACAGCCCCGTCGACGCCGCCGAGATCGCGAGTGGCCCACGGGTCGGCGTCAGCAGCGCGGCGGATGTGCCGTGGCGTTTCTGGCTTCCGGGTTCGCGGGCGGTGTCGGTGTACCGGCGCAGTCCGCGCGCTCCCTTGTCCGCCGCGCAGTCGGTCTGACGGCTCGTCGAGACTTTTCGCCGCGGCGCGATGAGTTTTCGCGAAGGTTCCCGTCCTATCAGGTGAACGCGCCACCAACCCGGCGCCACCGACCCGAAGGACATAGCCATGACCGCCATCGCCACCACCGGTACCGTCGCCGTAGCCCGCCCCGGCAAGGCGCTCAACCGCACCCTGTGGACCCTGCAGATCCTGCTCGGCCTGTTCCTGATCATCGCCTCGGGCCTGCCGAAACTGGTGGGTCAGTCCGACGCGGTGCGGATCTTCCACGAGATCGGGTTCGGCGACTGGTTCCGATACCTCACCGGCCTGGTCGAGGTCGCGGGCGGCGCGGGTCTGCTCGTGCCGCGGCTGAGTGGCCTGGCCGCCTCCGGCCTTTCGGTCACCATGGTGCTGGCGGCCGCCACCCAGGCATTCCTCTTGGGCGCTCCCGCGCTGGCTCCGTTCCCGCTGGTGCTGGCCGTCGTGTTCGCCTGGATCGCCTACCAGCGCCGGGACAGCATTGCCGCGGTCCGGGAAATGCTGCCGCGCTGAGTGCACGCGTAGTGGACGGTCGGTGGACTCCGGTCCACCGACCGTCGATGCGCATGACCGGGGTAATACGTCGCGGTGGACGCCTGGGGCGCTCTGGGTCGGTGCGCTCACCAGGTGCTCGCTACCGTCGGGCTCGTCGTCGAACGACCGTCTCGACCGCGAGCCTCGGCCATCCACCACGAACTCTCGCGAGTGCGGCGAGCGCCGCGAAGCGGTCCGATGCGGCACGGAACCTCGCACCTGTGCTCGTTCAGCGAACGCGGCGAGACCGGACGACGATCCGTCTCCGCGAACGGGTCGGGCGGACACCTCGACCGCGCGCATGTAAATCATTCGACCGACACCGCCGCGCGCCCGAGACCGAGGTGCACACGTGGCCCCGAACCTCGTGCGGAAAGATAGGACATCGTGAGCGGCGACATCATCGACGAACTGACCTGGCGCGGTCTGATCGCGCAGTCCACCGACCTGGATGCCTTGCGTGCGGCGGCGGCCGCCGGGCCGCTGACCCTCTACGCCGGCTTCGATCCCACCGCGGCCAGCCTGCACGCGGGCCATCTGGTGCCGTTGCTCGCGCTGAAGCGTTTCCAGCGCGCCGGACATCGACCCATCGTGCTGGCCGGTGGCGCCACCGGGTTGATCGGTGACCCGCGCGACGTCGGCGAGCGGACCATGAACTCCACCGACACCGTCGCGAGCTGGGCCGAGCGGATCCGCTCCCAGCTCGAGCGTTTCGTCGACCTGGACGACTCCCCGACCGGAGCGGTCATCGCCGACAACATGGACTGGACCGGGCCGCTGTCCGCCGTCGACTTCCTGCGCGATATCGGCAAGCACTTCTCGGTGAACGTCATGCTGGCGCGCGACACCATCAAGCGACGACTGGACGGCGAGGGCATCTCCTACACCGAGTTCAGCTACATGCTCCTGCAGGCCAACGACTACCTGCAGCTGCGCCGCAACTACGGCTGCACGCTGCAGGTCGGCGGCTCCGACCAGTGGGGCAACATCATCGCGGGCGTCGAACTCAATCGCCGGGTCGACGGCGCGGCCGTGCACGCTTTGACCGTTCCGCTGGTGACCTCGGCGGACGGCAAGAAGTTCGGCAAGTCCACCGGCGGCGGCAGCTTGTGGCTCGATCCCGAGATGACCAGCCCATACGCCTGGTACCAGTACTTCGTGAACACGGCGGACGCCGACGTGGTGCGCTACCTGCGCTGGTTCACCTTCTTGTCCCGCGAGGAACTCGACGAACTCGAGCGTGCGACCGCCGAGCGCCCGCACGCCAGGGAGGCGCAGCGCAGGCTGGCCGCCGAGATGACCACCCTGGTCCATGGCGAGGCCCACACCCATGCGGTGCAACTGGCCAGCCAGGCGCTGTTCGGCCGAGGTGAACTGCGTGAGCTCGACGAGGCGACGCTCGGCGCGGCCCTGCGCGAAGCCGCCGTCGACGGTGAGGTCGCGCAGATCAAGGCGGGTGAATCGAACACCATTGTGGATCTGCTCGTCGCGACCGGCCTGTGCGAGAGCCGCGGCGCCGCCAGGCGTGCGGTGAACGAGGGTGGCGCCGCCGTGAACAACGCGAAGATCTCCGACATCGAATGGACGCCCGGCGAGGCCGACTACCTGCACGGACGCTGGCTCGTGCTGCGGCGCGGCAAGAAGAACCTGGCGGGAGTTCTTCGGGCAGGTGCATAACGGTCGCGGTGGCTTGAATCACATGGGTGTGATTCAAGCCGCCGATCACTCCGATCGCGCACCTTTGACCTGCGGAAACGCCAAGTTGTTCAGGCGATTTGACGTAGCGTTATCCGCCGCGTAACTTAGTCCAAGTCAGAGCGACACGGACTCCGACCCGGAGCCGAGCGAGGCGGAAACGCCGAGGGGGACCGGGAAACGAGGTAGTACGAGGAGCGCCTGTCAGCCCAGTATGACGCAGATCGGCCGATGGTCTTGACTTCGGTTGGTTGCTTGGTTAGGCTGGGAAAGTTGCCTCACAGAAGGTCCGGTCGAGACTGGCCCGGATGTGTGTGCGTGTGTTCTTTGAGAACTCAATAGTGTGTCGATGAATGTCAGTGCCAATTATTTTTTGGTTCCGGCCTTTTCACCCCCCGTGTGGAGGGTCGGGCATTTTTAGTCAGCTAATTTCCGGCTGGCGATTGTTTTGCTGGGTTTTCGGACTCTAGTTTAGATATTTCTGATTC
>NZ_JBITBU010000018.1:0-186076 GCF_044452545.1 Nocardia sp. NPDC051900
AGCGGCCGCCGCGTCCGCGACGAAGTCGCCAGAGGCGGTCGCTCGGACGCGAGCCACAAGGGGGCCGCGAACACGCCGCGACGCAGTCGCGGCAAATCCAGCACAGTACTGTGGTGAGGCACCTATTTCGAGATGGAGCACAGCAGACGTGACCAGGTTCGACAGCATCGAGCGCGCAGTCGCCGATATCGCCGCCGGTAAGGCGGTCGTCGTCGTCGACGACGAGGACCGCGAGAACGAGGGCGACCTCATCTTCGCGGCGGAGAAGGCCACCCCGGAACTGGTCGCCTTCATGATCCGCTACACGTCCGGTTACATCTGTGTGCCGCTCACCGGCGACGACTGCGATCGGCTCGGCCTGCCGCCGATGTACGCGATGAACCAGGACAAGCACGGCACCGCCTACACCGTCTCGGTGGACGCGCGCGAGGGTGTCACGACCGGTATCTCCGGCGCCGACCGCGCCACCACGATGCGGTTGCTGGCCGACGCCGACGCGAAGGCCGACGATTTCACCAGGCCCGGCCATGTGGTGCCGTTGCGCGCCAAGGATGGTGGTGTGCTGCGCAGGCCGGGTCATACCGAGGCCGCGGTGGATCTGGCACGCATGGCCGGCTTGCGTCCGGCGGGCGTGATCTGCGAGATCGTCAGCCAGAAGGACGAGGGCCACATGGCCCGGACCGAGGAGTTGCGCGTCTTCGCCGACGAGCACGAGCTCGCGCTGATCTCGATCGCGGACATGATCGCGTGGCGGCGCAGGCACGAGAAGCATGTGGTGCGCGTGGCCGAGGCGCGCATCCCCACCGCGCACGGCGAGTTCATGGCCGTCGGCTATCAGAGCATCTACGACGAGGTCGAGCACGTCGCGCTGGTGCGTGGCGACATCACCGACGGCGACGACATCCTGGTCCGCGTGCACTCGGAGTGCCTGACCGGTGACGTGTTCGGGTCGTTGCGCTGCGACTGCGGTCCGCAGCTGGATGCCGCGTTGGAGATGGTCGCGGCCGAGGGACGCGGTGTCGTGCTGTACATGCGCGGTCACGAAGGCCGCGGCATCGGCCTGATGCACAAGTTGCAGGCCTACCAGCTGCAGGACTCCGGCCACGACACGGTCGACGCGAATCTGGAACTCGGCCTGCCCGCGGATGCCCGCGATTACGGCACCGGCGCGCAGATCCTGGTGGATCTGGGCATCCGGTCGATGCGATTGCTCACCAACAATCCGGCCAAGCGGGTCGGCTTGGACGGCTACGGCCTGCGGATCACCGAGCGGGTGCCGATGCCGTTGCGCGCGAACGCGGAGAACCTGCGCTACCTGCGCACCAAGCGGGACCGAATGGGTCACGACCTGATCGGCCTCGACGAGTTGGATCTCGGCGAGACCGCGCACTGAACTGCGAACAGACTCCGAAAGGCGGACATCGATGAGCGGTACCGGGGTACCGACTTTCGCGCTGGCGGACGCCAAGGACCTCTCCTTGGGCATCGTCGCCTCGCGCTGGCACACCCAGATCTGCGACACCTTGCTGGCGAACGCCGAGCGGGTGGCCAAGGACGCGGGCGTCCAGCAGATCACCGTGGTGCGCTGCGCGGGCGCGATGGAGCTGCCCGTTGTGGCCCAGGAGCTGGCCAAGTCGCATGACGCGGTGGTGGCGCTCGGTGTGGTGATCCGCGGTGACACCCCGCATTTCGAGTACGTCTGCGACGCGGTGACCGCGGGGCTCACGCGGGTTTCGCTGGACGAGGGCACGCCGGTCGCGAACGGAGTGCTCACCACCAACAACGAGCGGCAGGCCCTGGATCGGGCCGGGCTGCCGGAGTCCCAAGAGAACAAGGGCGAGCAGGCGGCCGCCGCGGCGCTGGACGCCGCGCTGACACTGCGCGCTCTGCGACAGTCCGCGTAGCGATGCCGGTCGTTCGCATCTTTCGCAGGAACGTGGGCCCGGCCGACGACACGTCGGAGTGGGATTTCGAGGTGCGGCCCCGGCGCGCGGTGCGGACGGCCTGGATCGCGGCGGTGCTGGTGGCGGCCGCGTTCACCGTGGGTGGTATCTGGCTGCGCACCGGGTCTACCGGCGTCAACTTCCGGGTGGCCGATCAGCTCGCGATGATCGGGATCGGTGTGCTCGGCGCCGCGGCCGTGCTGTTGCTGACCAGGCCACGGGTGCGGGTCGGCGCGCGGGGCGTGTCGGTGCGGAATATTCTGGGCGACAAAGATTTTCCCTGGGACTACATCCGAGGCGTGTCGTTCCCGGATCGGAAGTCCTGGGCGCGCCTGGAGTTGGTCGACGACGACTACGTCCCGCTGCTGGCGATCCGCTCGAACGACAAGGAGCACGCGGCGCGGGCGATGGCCCGGTTGCGGGAACTGGGCGCGAAGTATTCCGGGAGGAAGTGATCGGGTGCGGCGTGCGGCCATCCGGCTCGCGCGGCCCCGCGTGCTGATCTAACCTCACCGCCATGGAGCCAGGTGCGTTCGTCCTCGCGGCGGCTTTCGCCGACGATCCACTGATGACCTACTTCTGGCCGGGAACGTCAAGGCGGCGGAAAGCGTTGCCGCCGTTTTGGGATTCGCGCATCGCGTCGCGCCGGGAGAACGGTCTGGTCGACCTCGCGCACGACACGGAGGGCAACCTCGCCTGTGTGGCGCTGTGGGAACCGGCGCACGTGGTGTCACCGACGGCGAAGCCGTTGACCTTGCTGCGCGCCTTGGGGGCGAGCGCCGCTCGGGCGCTGGCCGCCGGGCGGCACATGGAGCATGCGCGACCGGCGGCACCACATCTGTATCTGGCCGCCATCGGGACGTTGCCCCGCGCGCAGGGCCGGGGACTGGCGACCGCGCTGCTCGAGCGTCGGTTGACGGCGGCCGAGGAGGACTGTTTCCTCATCTCGAACACCAGCGGCACGGTGCCCTTCTACGAGCGATTCGGTTTCGTGCGGCAAGGTGAGCTGCCGATCGGCCGAGGTCCGATCGTGTATCCCATGGTCCGGAGTAAATAGCCGCAGTGCGCCCCGGCGGGCACGCCGATCACTCGATGTGCCACAGCCGGGGCGCGGACGGGCGGTCGCGACCGAGCCCGCTGGTTCGATCAATGCGTATCGCCGAGGACCGCGCCTTCTCGTCGCGGATCCGCGCCGCCGATCCAGCCGTCGGAGCCGTTGCGTTTCAGGGCGCTGAGGCCGCTGGACTGGGGCGCCACCGAGACCTGATGGCCCAGTTGGCGCAACCGCAGCACCAGCGGGTCGTGGTCGCCGTTGTCGGTGGCGTTGATCGCCGGATGCTCACCGCCGATACCGGTGGACGGACTGTTGCCAGCGCCGAACGCGACCGCGGAGACCGCCTGCTGCGGATCCAGGCCCCAGTCGAACATGTTGACCAGCGTTTTCACCACGAACTGGATGATCACCGAACCGCCGGGCGAGCCCGCGACATGCGTGAGTTCGCCGCGCGAGCCGTCGGGCGCCTTGCCGAAGATCAGCGTCGGGCTCATGGAGCTGCGCGGGCGCTTGCCCGGCTGGACCCGGTTGGCCATCGGCACGCCGTCGGCGCCGAGCGGGTCGGCGTTGAAGTCGGTGAGCTGATTGTTCAGCACGAAGCCGTCGACCAGGTGGAACGAACCGAACGCCGACTCCACGGTGGTGGTCATCGCCGCGGCGTTGCCGTACTTGTCGACCACCGAGATGTGGCTGGTGCCGTGCTCGGGCGGTTGCGGGCCGACGCCGAGCGGCACGGGGCCGAAGTCACCCGGCTGCGCGGTGCCCATACTGCGGTTCGGATCGATCAGCCCGGCACGCTGTCGGAGATAGTCGCGATTCAGCAAGGTTTGCGCCGAATTGCCCGGCAGCGGCACGAAATCCGTGTCGGCCACGTACTTGTTGCGATCGGCGTAGGCGAGGCGTTCGGCCTCCGTGATCAAGTGCACGGCCTGGGCGTTGGGCTTGCCGCCGTTGCGGTCGATGCTGTCCGGACGCAGGGCGGCCAGGTCGAAGTTCTCCAGGATGCCCAAGGTCGCGGCGACGGTGATGCCGCCCGACGAGGGACTCGGCATGCCGCAGAGTTCGTGCTCGCGGTAGCTCGTGCACAGCGCGGTGCGCTTCTTCGCCTGGTAACCGGCCAAGTCCTGGGTGGCGATCAGGCCGGGAGTGCGCCCGCCGGAGGCCCGGCCCGCGGCCGCGACGATGTCCTGGGCGATGGCGCCGGTGTAGAAGGCCTGCGCGCCCTCGGTGGCGACGGCGCCGAGCGTCTTGGCCATGGCGGGGTTGGTCAGGACGGTGTCGGCGGCCTTCGGGCTACCGTCCGGGTTGAGGAAATACGCCTTGGCGTCTTCGTCCGCGGCCAGGTCCTTGGCCGACTCCGCGATCTGTCCCGCGAGGCGGGGACTGATCGGGAAGCCCTGATCCGCCAGTCCGATGGCGGGGTCGAACAGATCGCGCCACGCGGTCTTGCCGTGGTCGTGGTGCGCCAGTTCGAGCATCCGAAGTACGCCGGGCACGCCGATGGAGCGGCCGCTGGCCCGCGTGTTCGGCTTGGGTTCGGTGCGATCGATGTCGCTGATCCAGCGCAGATAGTTCTCGGTGGCCGCAGCGGGCGCCACCTCGCGGCCGTCGTAGGCGTCCACGGACTTGGTGTTCGCGTCGTAGTAGACCAGGAACGCACCGCCGCCGATGCCGGACGCCTGCGGCTCGACCAGGCCGAGCACCGTCTGCGCCGCGATCAGCGCGTCGGCCGCGGTGCCACCGTCGCGCAGCACCTCACACGCGGCTTTGGTCGACAGCGGGTTCGCCGTGGACACCGCGAAGGTATGTGTACGCACCGGCGTCATGTTCGCGCGATAGCCGGTCGCTATCTCCGGGTTGGTGCTGAGATCCTTGGTGCCGCTGCCCGCGGGCCCCGCCGCGGTGGCCGACACCGGTGTGCCGTTCGGCACAGTCTCGCAGACGCCGCCCGCCTGGCTCTCGCCGGACGAGCAGGCGGTGGCCATGCCGACGGTTAGTGCGAACGCCGCCGCCGCGGCGACCCAAGTTCCTCGCTTGCGCCCCATGCCGGGACTCTAACGCTCGGTACCGACAGTCGCGCCGGTTTCCTTCCCACCGGCGAAATCCCCCTGGCTGCAGCGTGTGTCGAGGTCGAGACGGTATGGCTGGTCGCCGCGTGCACCGGCGGTGCGCCATGCTCGGCCGGTAGGCTGGGCCGAGTGGCGATCGAGGCGGTGCTGTTCGACTTCTCCGGGACCTTGTTCCGCCTGGAGGCCGACGAATCCTGGTACGCGGACCTGACCCGGCCGGACGGGCAGGCGTTCGACGTGGACGAGAAGGCCGAGATCATGCGGCGGATGACGGCGCCGGTCCACCACGTCATCGAATTCGACGACGAGACGCAGTACGCCTGGGACCACCGCGACCTGGACCCCGCGCTGCATCGCAAGGTGATGATGAAGGTGCTTCGCACATCGGGAGTGCCCACCGACGAGGACGCCGAACGGCTGTACGCCCGGCTGCTGGACCCGCTGGAGTGGACGCCGTACCCCGACAGCGAAGCCGTCCTCGATCTGCTTGCGGCGCAGGGCGTTCCGGTCGCTGTGGTGAGCAATATCCCGTTCGACATCCGTCCGTCGTTCGCGGCGCGCGGCTGGGATCGGCTGGTCGGCGCGTTCACCCTCTCCTACGAGGTCGGTGTCATGAAGCCCGATCCGGAGATCTTCCGTTCCGCCTTGGGCGAACTGGGTGTGCCCGCCGAGGCCGCGCTGATGATCGGTGACAGCGCCGAGGCCGACGGCGGCGCCGAGGCGCTGGGCAGCCGCTTCGCTCTGGTCGAGGCCCTGCCCACCACCGAGCGCCCGGACGCGCTGCTGGCCGCGCTGCGGCGGCACGGTCTCGTGGAGTAACCCGCCCGGATCCCGCCGGGTTCATTTGCCGAAGTCCGAGTTGTGCGCGATGTCACCGTGTTACGGTGCGATTCCGGCGTGTTCGAAGTTGCGCCGGAAGGTTCGGTACCAACGGGGGTACGGCTGTGAGCTTGGCGTTCTCCGGTGAGGAGCCCTCCGTCGGCGTGGAAACGGCCATGCCGGAGGCGGTTAGGGACGTGCGGGAAGCCGTCGCCGGGATGGCGGGATTCGGACTCGCCTATCCCGTGCTGATGAATCTGACGCGCGGCGGCGACGCGGCCGCCACGGCATCCACCCAGTTCTGCGTCGCGTGGGCGCTGGGGCTGCTCGTGCTCGGATTCGCCGAGGGCGCGCCGGCCGTCCGCAAGCTGACGATCGCCCTGGCGCTCCTGCAGGCGGTCGTCGGGTGCTGGGCGATCAGGGACCTCGCGAGCGTCCCGCCCGTCGTCGGCGTCGTCGCCGCGGGGTACTCGGTGGCTACCTCGGTGGCCGTCGTGCACCTGCTGCGCCGTCCGGAAGCCAAGGGCTGGTTCGGCGTCCCCGTGCCATGACCGCAGCCGGGAGCCGCCGTCGGCCGGGCTGTCGGTCCCGGTCTATACGCTGGATGGGTGGCAGATCCAGCGACGTACCGGCCCGCGCCGGGCACGATCCCCGTCGAACCCGGTGTCTACAAATTCCGGGACGCCCATCGGCAGGTCATCTACGTCGGCAAGGCCAAGAGCCTGCGCAGCAGGCTGAACTCGTATTTCGCCGACGTCGCCGGGCTGCATCCACGCACAAGGCAGATGGTCACCACGGCCGCGAGCGTCGAGTGGACGGTCGTCTCCACCGAGGTGGAGGCGCTGCAGCTGGAATACAACTGGATCAAGGAGTTCGATCCGCGCTTCAACGTCCGCTACCGCGACGACAAGTCCTACCCGGTACTCGCCGTCACCTTGAACGAGGAATATCCGCGGTTGTTCGTCTACCGCGGCGCGCGCCGCAAAGGCGTCCGCTATTTCGGCCCCTTCGCCCACGCTTGGGCCATCCGCGAGACGCTCGATCTGCTGCTGCGAGTGTTTCCCGCGCGCACCTGCTCCAACGGAGTCTTCCGGCGGCATAGTCAGATCGGGCGTCCCTGCCTGCTCGGCTACATCGACAAATGCTCGGCCCCGTGCGTCGGGCGGGTGAGCGCCGAAGAACACCGCGCGATCGTCGACGACTTCTGCGACTTCCTCGCAGGCCGCACCGATCGCTTGGTCCGGGAGCTGGAGCGCCGCATGCACGCGGCCGCCGAAGACCTGGACTTCGAGACCGCCGCCCGGCTGCGTGATGACGTCCAGGCGCTGCGCCGCGCGCTGGAGAAGCAGGCGGTGGTGCTCGGCACGGGCACCGACGCCGACGTCATCGCCTTCGCCACCGACGAACTGGAAGTGGCGGTGCAGGTCTTCCATGTGCGCGACGGCCGGGTGCGCGGCCAGCGCGGCTGGGTGGTCGACAAGTCGGGCGACGCGGTCGACGTCCCGGAGGCGGGCGGGGAACTCGCCGCGCTGGTCGAGCAGTTCCTCACCCAGTTCTACGGCGAGCAGGTCGCGGTGGCCGAGCAGGCGGCCGACGAGCAGCCCGCCGCCGTGGTGCCCCGGGAAGTACTCGTGCCCGAGTTGCCCGCCGACGTCGAGCAGATCCAGCAGTGGTTGTCGGACCTGCGCGGTTCGGCGGTGAAGCTGCGCGTGCCCCAGCGCGGGGACAAGAAGGCGCTGGCCGAGACCGTGCAGCGCAACGCGATGGAGGCGCTGGCCCAGCACAAGCTGAAGCGAGCGGGCGATCTGACGTCGAGATCGCAAGCGCTGCAAGAGATCCAGGACGCCCTCGAGCTGGACACCGCGCCGCTGCGCATCGAGTGCGTCGACGTCAGCCACGTGCAGGGGACCGATGTGGTCGCCTCGCTCGTGGTCTTCGAGGACGGTCTGGCCCGCAAGTCGGAGTACCGCCACTACACGATCCGGGAGGCGGCGGGCGAAGGCCGCTCCGACGACGTCGGCAGCATCGCCGAGGTGACCCGCCGCCGGTTCCTCAAGTTGCGTCGCGAGCGCGACATGATGGAGCACGAGGACCTCGCCGCGACCGGAAGCGACGACGAGGCGCTGGACCTCACCTCCCGTCCCGGCATCGATCCCAGCACCGGACGCCCGCGCAAGTTCTCCTATCCGCCCAACCTGTTCGTCGTCGACGGCGGCGCGCCCCAGGTCGCCGCGGCGGCCGAGGTGCTCGACGAGCTGGGCATCACCGATGTCGCGGTGGTCGGCCTGGCCAAACGGCTCGAGGAGGTGTGGGTGCCCGGCGAGAGCGACCCGGTGATCCTGCCGCGCACGAGCGAGGCGCTGTATCTGCTGCAACGGGTCCGCGACGAGGCGCACCGCTTCGCCATCACGTTCCATCGCAGCAAACGCTCTCGCCGGATGACCGCCTCGGCCCTGGACTCGGTGCCGGGGCTCGGAACGGCGCGCCGGACCGCGCTGGTCACCCATTTCGGATCGGTGGCCAAGCTGAAGCAGGCCACGGTCGAGGAGATCACCGAGGTGCCCGGCATCGGGTTGGCGACCGCGAAAGCGGTCCTTGCGGCGCTCGAGTCCGAATAGTCAGTCGACAGTGCACCGGAAGTTTCGGTTTCGCGTACGTTGTGTCTGCGGCCGATACCGAAACCGGTGCGCGATGATCGGAAGGCACCCCAGAGACGGATCCGGTAGGACATGACACGCGTCGAATCGAACAGCAGTGCGGGCAACCCGCCGACGAGCGCGGGACGAGTGGCCTCGTCCAGCGCCGTCGGCGGGGCGAACCCGCAGGTCGAGGTCGTGATCGTGACCGGGCTCTCTGGCGCGGGCCGAGGCACCGCCGCCCGCGTGCTCGAGGACCTCGGCTGGTACGTGGCCGACAACCTGCCCCCGGAGCTGTTCGGGCGGATGGTGGAACTGGGCGCTTCCGCCAAGCCGCCGATCCGCCGTCTCGCGCTGGTCATGGACGTGCGCAGCCGGTTCTTCACCGGTGATCTGTCGGTGGTCACCGAGCAGTTGCGGACGCTCGGCGTGCGCACCAGGGTCCTCTTCCTCGAGGCTTCCGATGACGTGCTGATCCGCCGTTTCGGTTTCGCGCGGCGGAGGCATCCGCTGCAGAGCGAGAGCAAGGACGGCACGCTCTCGGCCGGCATCGCCGCCGAGCGAGTGCGGCTTTCCGCCGTGAAGGCCGCCGCCGACCTGGTGATCGACACCACCGAGCTGTCCATCCATCAGCTGCACCGCAAGATGGAGGAGGCCTACGGTGGCGGCGCACCCTCCGCGTTGCAGCTCACCGTGCAGTCGTTCGGCTTCAAGTACGGAGTTCCGCTGGACGCCGACATGGTGTTAGATGTCCGTTTTCTACCCAATCCGCATTGGATACCGGAGTTGCGGGAACATACCGGTCAGGAGACGGTGGTCAGCGAGTACGTGCTGTCGCGTCCCGGTGCGGAGGATTACCTGCGTACCTGCCACCACCTGGTCGAGCTGACCACGAACGGTTACCGCCAAGAGGGGAAGCGATACATGACGGTCGCAGTGGGCTGCACCGGAGGCAAGCATCGGAGCGTCGCGATTGCCGAGGCACTGGGCGAGTTGATGAGCGAGGTCACCGGCGGCGCGGAGGAGTCCGCCGACGTGGTCCGGGTCGTGCATCGAGATCTGGGGCGAGAATGACCGGTTGGGAATCCAATCCCAGCATCGTCGCGCTGGGTGGCGGACACGGCCTGTACGCGACACTGACCGCGGTGCGGCGGCTGACCAGGAAGATCTGCGCGGTGGTCACCGTCGCCGACGACGGCGGCTCCTCGGGGCGACTACGCGCCGAGTTGGGGGTGCTGCCGCCGGGCGATCTCCGGATGGCGCTTGCCGCCTTGGCCGCGGACGCCGACGGCGTCTGGACGCGGACCGTGCAGCATCGGTTCGGCGGAACCGGCGCGCTGGCCGGGCACTCCGTGGGCAACCTGATCCTGGCCGGGCTCACCGAGGTGCTCGGTGATCCGGTGGCCGCCCTGGACGAAGTCGCCCGTATGTTGCGCATCACCGGCCGGGTGCTGCCCATGTCGCCGATCGCGCTGGACATCGAGGCGGATGTATCCGGGCTGGAGGCCGATCCGCGGGTGAGCCGGTGCATTCGCGGCCAAGTTGCCATCGCCACCACGCCGGGTAAGGTGCGGCGGGTGCGGCTGATTCCGTCCGATCCACCGGCCGGTCCGGAGGCGACCTCGGCGATCGAACACGCCGATGTCGTGGTGCTGGGCCCGGGATCGTGGTTCACCAGCGTGATTCCGCACGTCCTCGTCCCCGAGCTACGGGAAGCCCTGGTGTACACCAGGGCGCGGAAAGTGCTGGTGCTCAATCTCGCCGCGGAGCCGGGGGAGACCGCGGGGTTCTCCGCGGAGCGGCATTTGCATGTATTGTCCCAGCACGCACCGGAATTCGTCGTCGATGAGGTGCTGGTCGATTCCGGCTGCGTGCCGGAGGGCCGCGAGCGGGAACATGTGGCCAGGGCTGCCGAACAGTTGCGGGCACGAGTAACCTTCTCCGATGTCGCCGAAGCGGGAACGGACCGGCATCACCCCGGAAAGCTTGCCGCCGCACTGGATCAACTGATCCGGCAACCTCGGCCGCAAATGGCAGGGCTTCGAGTCGAGGGACGGCACATGGGTCAGGATGTGCGTTCCGGGTTGGGTGGAAAGGAGCGCGTCCCGTGGCGATGACAGCCGATGTGAAAGACGAGCTGAGCAGGCTCACGGTGTCGCAGGTGAGTTCCCGCAAGGCGGAACTGTCCGCTCTGCTGCGTTTCGCGGGTGGCCTGCACATCGTCGGCGGCCGGGTGATCGTCGAGGCCGAGGTGGACATGGGGTCCATCGCGCGCAGGCTGCGCCGGGAGATCTTCGAGCTCTACGGCTATGGCTCCGACGTGCACGTGCTCGGCGCGGGTGGACTGCGCAAGACCTCCCGGTACGTGGTGCGGGTGTCGAAGGAGGGCGAGGCGCTGGCCCGGCAGACCGGTCTGCTCGACGTCCGCGGCCGTCCGGTGCGCGGCCTGCCCGCGCAGGTGGTCGGCGGCAGCATCGCCGACGCCGAAGCCGCTTGGCGCGGTGCGTTTCTCGCCCATGGCTCGCTCACCGAGCCCGGACGTTCCTCGGCGCTCGAGGTCAGCTGCCCCGGCCCGGAGGCGGCGCTGGCGCTGGTCGGCGCGGCCCGGCGGCTCGGCATCACGGCCAAGGCACGGGAGGTACGCGGCACCGATCGCGTGGTGGTGCGCGACGGTGAGGCGATCGGCGCGCTGCTGACCAGGATGGGCGCGCACGGCACCAGGATGGTGTGGGAGGAGCGCAGGCTGCGCCGCGAGGTGCGCGCGACCGCGAATCGGCTGGCCAACTTCGACGACGCCAACCTGCGCCGCTCGGCGCGGGCGGCGGTCGCCGCGGCGGCGCGGGTGGAACGCGCGCTGGAGATCCTCAGCGACGACGTGCCCGATCATCTCGCCGCCGCAGGCCGGTTGCGAGTGCAGCACCGGCAGGCCTCGCTGGAGGAACTCGGCCAGCTCGCCGATCCGCCGATGACGAAAGACGCTGTCGCGGGCCGCATCCGGCGGCTGCTGTCGATGGCCGACCGGCGGGCCAAGGAACTGGGCGTACCGGACACCGAATCGGCCGTCACGGCCGAACTGCTCGACGAAGCCTGAGCTCACGTTTCCCGCGATCCCCGCGCCGCCCCCGGCGCGGGGATCGCGGCGTTTCCGGCGGCCGGAACTCGTCCTGGTCGGGCGTCTGACCAGGCATCCCCGCGCTCACGAAAGCCAGGTGCGTGTCGGAGAGGTCACGGCAGGACGTTAGTGTGAGTGGACATCGGAATGATCCGCTGGAAAGTTGAGGAGCGATAACGTGACTGTCCGTGTAGGCATCAACGGCTTCGGTCGTATCGGACGTAACTTCTTCCGGGCGGTGGAGGCGCAGAAGGCGCTCGGCACCACCGACATCGAGATCGTCGCGGTCAACGACCTCACCGACAACGCGACCCTCGCGACCCTGCTCAAGTACGACTCGATCCTGGGCCGTCTGCCCCAGGACGTCTCGCTCGACGGCGACGACACCATCGTGGTGGGCGACCAGCGGATCAAGGCGCTGGCCATCAAGGAGGGCCCCGCCGCGCTGCCCTGGGGTGACCTGGGCGTCGACGTGGTCGTCGAGTCCACCGGCATCTTCACCGATGCCACCAAGGCCAAGGGCCACCTGGCCGCGGGTGCCAAGAAGGTGATCATCTCCGCGCCGGCCAAGGGCGAGGACATCACCATCGTCATGGGTGTCAACGACGACAAGTACGACGGCAGCCAGAACATCATCTCCAACGCCTCGTGCACCACCAACTGCCTCGGCCCGCTGGCCAAGGTGCTCAACGACGAGTTCGGCATCGAGCACGGCCTGATGACCACCATCCACGCCTACACCCAGGACCAGAACCTGCAGGACGGCCCGCACAGCGACCTGCGCCGCGCCCGCGCCGCCGCGCTGAACATCGTGCCCACCGGCACCGGCGCCGCCAAGGCCATCGGCCTGGTGCTGCCCGAGCTGCAGGGCAAGCTGGACGGCTACGCGCTGCGCGTCCCGGTGCCGACGGGCTCGGTCACCGACCTGACCGCCACCCTGCG
This sequence comes from Nocardia sp. NPDC051900, assembly GCF_044452545.1. Classification (NCBI taxonomy): domain Bacteria; kingdom Bacillati; phylum Actinomycetota; class Actinomycetes; order Mycobacteriales; family Nocardiaceae; genus Nocardia; species Nocardia sp. NPDC051900. The sequence continues at coordinate 12,576 of NZ_JBITBU010000018.1, forward strand.
CAAGTCGGCCTCGATCGAGGAGATCAACGCCGCCTACAAGGCCGCCGCCGAGGGCCCGCTGAAGGGCATCCTGAAGTACAACACGGACCCGATCGTCTCCAGCGACATCGTCACCGACCCGGCCTCCTCGATCTATGACGCGCCGCTCACCAAGGTGATCGACAACCAGGTCAAGGTCGTGTCCTGGTACGACAACGAGTGGGGCTACTCCAACCGTCTCGCCGATCTCATCGGCCTCGTCGGCAAGTCGCTCTGACGCGCATGGCTGTCAAGACACTCGCGGATCTGCTCGACGAGGGTGTCGAGGGCCGGGGCGTACTGGTGCGCTCCGATCTGAACGTGCCCCTCGACGACCAGGGACAGATCACCGACCCGGGCCGCATCATCGCCTCGGCGCCGACCATCAAGGCGCTGGCCGAAGCGGGCGCCAAAGTCGTCGTGACCGCGCACCTCGGCAGGCCGAAGGGCGGACCGGACCCGAAGCTTTCGCTGGCGCCGGTGGCCGCCAGGCTCGCCGAGGAGCTGGGCCGCAACGTGCAGCTCGCCGGTGACGTGGTGGGCCAGGACGCGCTCGCGCGGTCCGAGGGCCTCACCGACGGCGACGTGCTGCTGCTGGAGAACATCCGCTTCGACCCGCGCGAGACCAGCAAGGACGACGCCGACCGGGCCAAGCTGGCCGCGGCGCTGGTCGAGCTGGTCGGCGACGACGGCGCGTTCGTCTCCGACGGGTTCGGTGTGGTGCACCGCAAGCAGGCGTCGGTGTACGACGTCGCGCAGTCGCTGCCGCACTACGCGGGCAAGCTGGTCGCGGCCGAGGTCGAGGTACTGGCCAAGCTGACCGAGACGCCCGACCGGCCGTACGCGGTCGTGCTCGGCGGGTCCAAGGTCTCCGACAAACTGGCGGTCATCGAAGCGCTCGCGCCGAAGGTCGACACGCTGGTGATCGGCGGCGGCATGTGCTTTACCTTCCTTGCCGCACAGGGCCTTTCGGTAGGCGCCTCGCTGTTGCAGCAAGAGATGGTCGACACCTGCAAGCGGCTGCTCGAGCAGTACGCCGACGTCATCCACCTGCCGCGCGACATCGTGGTGGCCGACAAGTTCGCCGCGGACGCGGAGACGAAGGTCGTGCCCGCGCACGAGATCCCGGACGGCTGGCTGGGCCTGGACATCGGCCCGGATTCGGTGGACCGCTTCTCGGCGCTGCTGACCGAGGCGCGGACCGTGTTCTGGAACGGGCCGATGGGCGTGTTCGAGTTCGAGAAGTTCGCCGCGGGCACCCGCGGGGTGGCCGAGGCGATCGTGACGGCCACCGGCAAGGGCGCGTTCACCGTGGTCGGCGGCGGTGACTCGGCCGCGGCCGTGCGGGCGCTCGGCCTGCCCGAGGACGGCTTCTCGCACATCTCCACCGGTGGCGGCGCGTCGCTGGAGTACCTGGAGGGCAAAGAGTTGCCCGGTATCGCGGTGTTGGAGGGCTGAGCATGGCACGCAAACCGCTCATCGCGGGCAACTGGAAGATGAACCTCAATCACCTCGAGGCCATCGCCCTGGTGCAGAAGATCGCATTCGCCCTGCCGGAGAAGTACTTCGACAAGGTGGACGTGGCGGTGATCCCGCCGTTCACCGACCTTCGCAGCGTGCAGACGCTGGTCGAAGGGGACAAGCTCTTGCTCACCTACGGTGGCCAGGACGTCTCGGTGCACGAGTCGGGCGCCTACACGGGCGAGATCAGCGCGAGCATGCTCGCCAAGCTGGGGTGCGCCTTCGTCGTGGTCGGGCACTCCGAACGGCGGCAGTACCACAACGAGGACGACGCCACGGTGCTGGCCAAGGCCAAGCAGGCGCTGAAGCACGGGATCACCCCGATCGTGTGCATCGGCGAGGGCTTGAACGTCCGCGAGGCGGGCACGCACGTCGAGTACAACCTCGAGCAGCTGCGCGGTTCGCTGAAAGGCCTGACGGCGGAAGAGATCTCGAAGGTCGTCATCGCCTACGAGCCGGTGTGGGCGATCGGCACCGGCAAGGTCGCCACCCCCGCCGACGCGCAAGAGGTCTGCGGCGCGATCCGCGGGGAACTCGAGAAGCTCGCCTCGCCGGAGGTCGCGGCGGGCGTCCGCGTGCTCTACGGCGGGTCGGTGAACGCCAAGAACGTCGGAGAACTGGTCGCGCAGAGCGACATCGACGGCGCACTGGTCGGCGGCGCTTCGCTCAAGGGTGACGAATTCGCCACTCTCTCCGCCATCGCCGCGGGCGGCCCCCTGCCCTGATACGGCGCTACACGCGACAGCCCGGTATCGCCGCTCCCGCGATGCCGGGCTGTTCGGCGTTTCCCAACGGTGAACCGCGGGCGCCAGTCGGCCATGCGATGATGACGCAACTCGATTCGCCAGTCGGACAAGGACTTCCGTGATAGCACGCAAGCTGTACGCCGCACTCCCGGTCGCGCTCGTCGCGCTGGCCACCCTCGCCGGCTGTTCCGGGGACGCCTCGCATGACGATCACGTCCACCAAGACGCGGCGCAGGCCACCCCGGCAGCGGTGCAGCAGCAGGACGCCGGGCACCGCAGGCTGAACCAGCTCGTGGGGGAGTGGAAGGGCGAGAAATCGACCTACATCGCGGGCGGCACGGCGGAGAACCCGATCCGAAGCGAGATAGTCTCGCGGTGGGTATGGATCGCCGAGACCGGCGGCAATTTCCTGCGGGAGGAAGCGACAGGAGTCTTCGGCGACAAGCCGTACTATCGGCTCGGTTTGCTCGGGTTCGCACCGACGGACGACCGCTACGAGTGGACGACTGTCGACAGCGTCACGCCGATGACGATGAGTTACAAGGGCGCGAAGAACAGTGGCGGCGACACCGATATCGTCATGGCCGGGGAATTCACCGACCCCGGTGTGCTCGGGCCGCAGTTCGTCGGCAAGACCATCCCTATGCGCACGGTGATCCGGCCGGAGTCGGCCGATCGGGTGGTGATGGAGATCTACTTCGCGCCGCCCGGCGAGGCGGAGCGGGTCGCTGATCGCGTGGTACTCACGCGGAAGAAGTAGCGGGCACGTTCACTGCGCGTGCAGGACCAGTCCCGCGCCGTTGTCGTTGCGCACGGTCAGCGTGTCGGCGTCCACCGTGGCGGTGGTCTTGCCGTCCAGGGCTTTCAGAACGGCCTGCTCGACCTCCATCACCTCCGGCGAGCACATCATCTTCGTGGTGGCGATCCGGAAGGTGATCCGGGTGCCGGACACCTCGGCGCTGCCGGTCATGCGGTTGCATCCGGCGTTGCCGGAGACGCCGTTGTCCTCGGCGATGACGAGCGTCGGCTGCGCCTCGTCGAGAGCGCGTGAGCGGACCTGGCTGTTGTCGGTGATGAGCGCGGTGACCAGCCATTGCGTGCCCTTGACCGGTTTGTCCGGCCGGACGATCTTCTTGTCGAGCAGAGTCACGGTGCGATCGGGGCTGTGCAGCGTGAGCCGGGTGTCCTCGAGCCGCCAGCTGGGCTCGGAATTCAGCAGCCCGCTGAGCCACTCGTCGGCGCCGCGCCGATCGTCCTCGCAGGCCATGAGGGTGGTGGCCAGGCCGGACACGTGGAGGACGTGGTCGTCGAAGGAGACCGCGCCGGTGAACTTGTTGCAGCCCGCGTCCGCGGCGATGCGGCTGTCGGTGAAACCGAGCGTCAGCGGACCGCCCCCGGGAATCGGAGTGCCCTGGACATCGGTCGAGAGGAAGGTGCGGCCCGCCGGGGTCGGTTCGTCGGCGCCTCGCTTCGGTTCGCCACTCGAGCACCCGGTGATCGCCCAGAGGGCGAGCAGGACGACGGGTCCCAGCCGCGCCAAGTGTGCCACCATGCGGCGATGCTACCGATGATGCGCCGTCGCACCCGGATTTCGACGGTCGCGGCGTCGATGACTCGCCCCCACGCCTCGTACTCGTACTAGCATCTGTGCCGTGCACCGGTGCTTCCCCATCACCCCGCCGCCCGCCTCCTGAGCGAGGTGTAGGTATCCAGCGCGCCACCGATCGGTGAGCGCGCGCTTCTCGGCATCGCTGTGCACCTCGCTTCCGCGACCCCATCCCTTTTGTCGCAGGAGCGCGATCCTTCATGTCCTCATCTGTATCCTCGGCCGGCCGTTCCGGGCTGGTCCACCTCGTCGGCGCCGGAATCCTTTGGGGCACCGGCGGTTTACTCGGCACGCTGTTGCATCGGGCCACCGGCCTGTCGCCCGTCGCGGTCGCAACCTGCCGCCTCGCGGTCGGCGGGCTGCTGCTGGTGGTCCTGCTCGCGGGAACGCGGCGGCCGTGGCCGCGAGATCCCCTGGCGTGGCGGCGGATCGGTGCGGTGGCCGGACTCGCGGCGGTTTTCCAGGGCGCCTATTTCGGCGCCGTGACGGCGTCGTCGGTGAGCCTCGCCACATTGCTCACGATCGGCATGTCGCCGGTGGTCGTCGCCGTGCTCGAGCACTGCACCGGAAGGCGTGCGGTGGACCGGCGCAGGGCGGCGACCATCGGCATCGCCCTCTGCGGACTGGCTCTGCTGGTCGGCGTGCCGACCGGCCACGCGGGCGCGGGCGGGTTACTGGCGGGTGCGGCGCTCGCCTCGACGGCCGCGACGGCGTTCGCGACGGTCACCGTGATCAACGCGGCGCCGGTACCGGGGCTCGACGCGATGACCACCACGGGCCTCGGGTTCACCGGAGGCGCGCTGTTGCTGGCTCCGCTCGCGGCTACCAGCGGTGTGGCGTTCGACCTGACGCCTCGCAGCGTCGCGCTGGTGCTCTTGCTCGGGCTGGCGCCGACCGCGGTGGCCTACACCCTGTACTTCCGCGGGCTGGCGGCGGCCGGTCCAGGGATCGCCGCGGTGCTCGCCCTGCTCGAGCCGCTGACGGGGGCGGTGCTGGCGGCGGTGGTCCTGGGCGAACGCCTTACCGCGTCGGGACTGGCGGGCGCCGCCTTGTTGATCGCCGCGGTGCTGCTCGCGGCGACCCAGGCACGACCGGCGGCACAGGCACCGGATGCGACGTCGGGGCGGTGTCTGTCCCACGACTAAGCTTCGGCGAGTGACGACCGCCGCGACGCTCCCGATTTCCACGTGGGCGCCGCTGCGTTCTCCGATCTACCGGGCGCTGTGGGTGGCCCAATTGGTGTCGAACCTGGGCACCTGGATGCAGACCGTCGGCGCGCAGTGGATCATGGTCGACCAGCCCAATGCGGCGGCGCTGGTGTCGTTCGTGCAGACCGCGATCACGCTTCCGGTGATGCTGCTGGCCATTCCGTCCGGCGTGATCGCCGACCTGCTGGATCGGCGCAGGCTGCTGCTCGGCGCGCAATCCACGATGGCGGTGCTGGCCATGGTCCTCGCGGTCTCGACCGCGACCGGGCACACCACGCCGGCGGTGCTGCTCACCTTGCTGTTCCTGCTCGGTTGCGGTCAGGCGCTGACCGCACCGGCCTGGCAGGCGATCCAGCCGGAACTGGTCCCGCGCGAGCAGATCCCGGCGGCGTCGGCGCTGGGCAGCATGAACATCAATATCGGAAGGGCGGTGGGTCCGGCGCTGGCCGGTGTGCTGGTGTCGCTGTCCGGGCCGACGCTGGTGTTCGGGTTGAACGCGGTGTCGTTCGTCGGCATCGTCGCGGTGCTGACGGTGTGGCGCCGCCCCGCGACCGATCGGCGCCTGCCCACCGAGCGTCCGCTGGCGGCCTTGCAGGCGGGTACCCGGTTCATCCGCGCGGCGCCCGCCATTCGCCGGGTGCTGTTGCGCTCGATCCTGTTCATCGCACCCGCCAGCGCGGTGTGGGCGCTGCTGCCGGTGATCGCGCGGGATCAACTCGGGCTGTCGTCGTCCGGGTATGGCCTCATGCTCGGCGCCCTCGGCATCGGCGCGGTGCTCGGCGCCGCGGCGCTGTCGCGGTTGCGCGCGTGGCTGACCCCCACGCAGCGGTTGACCACCGCCGCGATCCTGTTCGGACTGGCGAGCGCGGGCACCGCGCTGCTACACGTCGTGCCGGTGGTACTGCTGCTGCTGGTGTTCGCGGGCCTGGCCTGGCTGCTGGCGATGTCCACCATGAACTCGACCATGCAGCTGCTGCTGCCGTCCTGGGTGCGCGCCCGAGGGCTCTCGGTGTATCTGCTGGTCTTCATGGGTGGGCAGGCGATCGGCTCGCTGGTCTGGGGCGTGGTCGCAGGCGCGATCGGCTCGGTGCCCGCGCTGCTGTGGGCCGCCGGGCTGCTGGCGTTCTGCGCGGTGAGCACGGTGTGGCTGCCCATCCGCAACGATCCCGAGTTGCTCGATCTCACCCCTTCGGCGTTCTGGCCGGAACCCGAGCTGGTTGTCGAACCCGATCCCGACGACGGCCCGGTGCTGATCCTGCGCGGTTACGACGTCCCGGAGGGGTGCGTCGAGGAATTCCTCACCGCCATGGCCTTCGTCGGGCGGTCCCGGCAGCGCACCGGAGCGATGGAATGGCGCCTGTATCGCGACGTCGGGGTGATCGACCGGTATGTCGAGGCGTTCGTCGTGCGGTCCTGGGCCGAGCACATGCACCAGCACCAGGTCCGGCTCACCGCTCAGGACCAGCTGCGGGAAGAGGCCGTCGCGAAGTTCCGCGCCGACGAAGCGGAGCAGGTCACCCATCTGGTCGCGGTCGACCGGCGCTAGCGCCCGCCGAGTGCCTGATTCGGTGCCGTCGCATCGACCGCATACACTGTCCGGCATGCGGATGTTCCTGGATATCCTCCTGATCATCACCAGCGTGCTGCTGGTGCTGCTGGTGCTGTTGCACCGCGCCAAGGGTGGAGGTCTGTCCAGCCTGTTCGGCGGCGGCGTGCAGTCCAGCCTGTCCGGGTCCACCGTCGTGGAGAAGAACCTCGACCGCGTCACCATCTTCACCGGCCTCATCTGGCTGATCGCCATCCTCGGCATCGGCCTGGAGATCAAGTTCGCCTGATCCCGGCGGTCACCGCTCCTGCCGTCAGCGCCGCCGCGCCGAGCACCACCGCGGCGATGACGAACGCGGCGGAATAGCTCGTCCCGAGCACAGGGGCCACCATCACGGGGCCGAGGATCTGGCCCGCGCCGTAACCGGCCGTCAGCGGCGCCGCGGCGCCATCGGTCAACTCGGCGCCGACCCGCATCGCGAGCATGACGATGCCAACGAACGTCCCGCCGAACACGGCCGCCGCCGTCACCGCGGCCCAGAGCGCGCCGGACACGGCCGGGAGCACGGCCGATACGCATTGCGCCGCCAACGCGACGGGTAACAGCAGCGCCGGAGACCAGCGCCGGGCGGCCACGCTCCACAGCACGGTCGAGACCGAGGCTGCCGCGCCGACGACGATCCACATCGCCGAGCCGGCCACCGGCCCGCGTTCCGCGCTGACCGCCGCCACCGCGAAGGTTCCGATCACGATGTACCCGACGCCTTCGAGGAAGTAGGCGACGAGCAGGGCGCGCCAGACGCGCGAGCCGCGTGCCGCACCACGTGGGACGCGCTGCCCGGGACGAATATCCAAGCGCCACACGGGAATCAGCAAGACCGCGGTGAGCGCCGCGGAGACCAGCCACAGCATCTGCCAGGACAGCACCGGCCGCAACGCCAGCACCAGCAGGCCGGTCCACGCGATGCCGAATCCGATGCCGCCGAACACTATTCCCGCCGACTGCCTGCCGCTGCCGGGACGGCTCGCGAAACTGGCGCAAGCGACGAAGATCACCGCGCTGGCGACGCCAGCGACCAGGCGCAGCACGGCGGGGAACAGGATCGGCCCCGGCGCCGCCATCAGCGCCTCGCTCGCGATCAGCAGCGCTGTAGACGCCAGGAAGACCCTGCGGTCGTGCAGCGCCGGACGCCAGGTGAGCAGCAGCGCGCCGAGCAGATAACCGGCGTAGTTCGCGGTCGCGATCAAGGCGCCGTCGTGCGCGGTGATGCGGTGCGCGTCGACCATGAGCGGTAGCAAGGGGGTGTAGACGAAGCGCCCCACCCCCATCGCGGCGGCCAGGCCGGATGCCGCGGCCACCGCGGGAGCGAGGCCGCGGCGCTGGGGTGCGGCGAGGGCAACAGTGGTCACGGTTCGACCGTAAGAGCGCAGGGCGGCGCTCCGGAAATGCTTTCCACGCACGATGTATACGCTCAACGCATGGATATCGAGTTGCGGCATCTGCGGGCCTACCTCGCATTGTGCGAGGAGGCGAACTACACCCGCGCCGCGACCCGGCTGCACCTGAGCCAGCCCGCCTTGACCCGGACGATCCAGCAACTGGAGCGCTTGGTCGACTGCCGGTTGGTGGAGCGCACGTCCCGGCGGTTCGCGCTCACCGCCGAGGGCGCCGAATTGCTGTCCCACACCCGCCGCATCCTCGCCGACGTCGACGGGGTCGCCGCGGAACTGCGTTCGCGCGCCACGCTGGACGTCGGATTCTCCTGGTTGCTGCCGGACGCTTGGTTCGCCGCGACCCGTCGTCGTTACGAGGAACAGGGCGGCCGGATCACCCTACGGCGGGTGGACGATCCGCTCGCCGCGCTCGATGAGCGGACGGTCGATATCGCCATCTATCGCAAGGAGGCCCGGCTACCGCGTCATCTGGCGTCGCGGATCATCGCGACCGAACGGCGGGTGCTCGCGGTGGCCACCCACTCGCCGCTGGCGAGTGCGCCGCGCCTTTCCTGGTCGGAACTGGCCGATCGGCCGCTGGTGGTCAACACCGTCTCGGGCACCACCGACGCGGCGTCCTGGCAGCCGGTCGACCCGGATCGCGTCGTCATCGCCTGTACGAACTTCGACGAATGGATCGAGTTGGTGGCGGCCGATCGCGGTATCGGCGTGGTGCCGGATCTGGCGCGCACCAGGGCGCCGCACCCCGGCGTGGTCTATCTGGACATCCCCGACGCGCCGCCCTCACACGTGTACGTGGCATGGCGCGCCAGGCCGGTCCCGCCACGCTCGGTGCAGCGCTTTCTCGGGGTGCTCTGATCACGGTCGGTCGACGCGATGAATGCGCCCGTCGATGTCGGTGAACCCGTAGTACTCGGCGAGATCCGCTACCGGCCAGGGCAACCCGGTGCGGGAGCGACGCCCCGCGTCGGTGGCGAGCGCGACGACGGCGCGGCCGGAGAAGCGCGGTGTCTGCGCGTCGCCGAGATCGAAGGTGCCCTCGTCGGGCAGCGTGACCAGCCGCCTGCCGTCGGTGCCTGCCGGAACCAGTTGCAGCAGTTCGGTGTCCACGATGCCGGGCCAGAGCGAGACCACGGTGACCTCGGTACCGGCGAGGTTGTGCGCCATGTCGGCGGTGAGCCGGTCCACGGCGGATTTCGCGACGCCGTAGACCGCGTTGTGCATGTATCGGCGCGCGCCTGGCGACGAGATATTGACGATCAGCCCGCCCGACTCGATCAACAGGGGCGCGGCGAAAAAGCTTGCCACGTAATGGGATCGGACGCCCACGTCGAACGACTCGTCCCATGCCGCAGGCGGGACCTCCCAGAACGGCTTGCCCAGCCAGCGGGCCGCGGCGGGGGAGTTGTAGACGTTGTTCACCAGCACGTCCAGCCTGCCGTGCTCGGCGCGGATCAACTCGAACAGCCGCTCCACCGCGTCGTCGTCGCGGTGGTCGCACACGAACGGGATGCCGCTCCCGCCCGCGGCATCGATTTCCGCGGCCGTGGCGTGTACGGTGCCGGGTAGCCGTCCCTGCGCCGCCGAGCGGCCGGTGACGAACACCGTGGCGCCCGCGGCGCCCAGCTCCAGTGCGATGCCCTTGCCTATGCCGCGGCTGGCGCCGGTGACCACCGCGACCTTGCCTTCGAGCCTTTCGGGTATTCCGCTCACGAAACCGGAACATTACCGTGAAACGATAACGTGTTCTAGGCTTTGGAGGTCCGAGTGGAGCTGACGCATCGGTTCGTGACGACCGGCGGGGTCCGTATGCACGTCGCCGAGCAGGGAACAGGACAGCCGGTGGTCTTCTGCCACGGCTTCCCGCACACCTGGTACATCTGGCACCGCCAGCTGCCCGCGATCGCGGCGGCCGGGTACCGCGCCATCGCGCCGGATCTGCGCGGTTACGGACAGACCGATGTCCCGGCCGATCCGGAGGAGTACACCAATCGCGCGGTCTGCGGTGATCTGCTCGCTCTGCTCGATGACATCGGCGCCGAGCAGGCGGTGTTCGTCGGCTTGGACTTCGGCGCGGCGCTGGTGTGGGAACTGGCGTTACGCGCGCCGGAGCGGGTGCGCGGCATCATCGTCCTGAACAATCCGTTCGCGCCACGCCCGCCGCGTGCTCCGTCGCAGCTGTGGGCCAAGGCGGCGGCCCGGCACTTCCTGCACCTGCACTACTTCCAGACCCCCGGCCCGGCGGACGAGGAACTCGGCGCACGTCCCCGGGAGTTCCTCGCCCGCGTGTACTACGCGCTGAGCGCCGACTATCACTACCTGGACACCTGGCGTTTCCCGGCGGAGGGCACCGGTTATCTCGACGTGCTGCCGGAGGCGCCCGCGCTGCCGTGGCGCTGGCTCGGCGCGGACGAGCTGGACGTGCTGACACGGGATTTCGAACGCACCGGATTCACCGGCGGACTGAACTGGTACCGCAACTTGGATCGCAACTGGGAGCTCACCGCCGACTACGCGGACGCGAAAGTCACCGCGCCCGCTTATTTCCTGTACGGCGACCGGGATCCCGACATGGAAGGTTTCAGCGGCCGCGATCCGCTGGCGACCATGCGCGGGCACGTCACCGACCTGCGCGCGGTGACCGAGATAGGCGGCGCGGGCCACCTCGTCCAGTTGGAGCGGACCGAGCAGGTGAACGCGTTGCTCACCACTCATCTCGCCCATCTGGCCGCGCATCCGGCCGGGCTTCCGGCCTGAGCCGAAACGCGTTCGGGCTCAGCGGCGTTCGGTGTCGGTGGGCACCGCTAATGTTCGGTGAATGAGTTATAGCCTGAGCATCTACGTCGTCGAGCTGGACCGGATCAAGGGCGCCATCGGGTGCGGGGACGACAAGCTCCGGCGGATGATCGGCGGCCGGTTCAAAGCCCAGCTCACCCATGACGACGACTGGTTCGCCGAGGAGATCGCGGCCGGTGCGCCCACTCGCTACGAGGCGGTGCGCGCCGTCATCGACGGCGGCCCGTTCGACCCGGCCTACGGTTTCCAGTACGGCTACGCCTACCAGACGATCTGCCAGTTCTACGGCCGGTTCGTGGACAACCGCTACTTCTCGGCGTTCCGTGGTCGCTGGCTGGACCACATCGACGACGGCTTGGCCACGCTCGGCATCAAAGCGGTCAGCGTCCGCGCGTTCATGTACCACTCGCTGCCGCCGTCGCTGCCGCAGCCCGACGAGTTGCCCGGCTACGGCGAATGGACGCCGGAGCAGTGCGCGGAAGCGCTCGTGCAGTGGGAGTCCACCACGCCACCGCAGCGCGAGGAGGTCGACCACGAGGTACTCGCCGCTATCGAGTCCTGCGTCGAGTGGATCCGGGAGGCGCAGGCCCGTCCCGGCTGGGGCGTCGCCGGGTTCTTCTACTGAGCCGTGGGCCTAACGGTATTCCCCGGCCAGTTTCGGATAGTCCGACCACCGCGGCAGCGGCTGGTAGTCGAGGTAGGCGGTGAGCCGGTCGAGCAGATACTGCCAGCGGGGACCGATCGCGCCCGCGTCGGCGGGACTCACGTGGCGGCGGGTCAGTTCCACCGTGGTGACCACGCCGACCTGGGTCATCCGGACTTCGAGCAGGCAACCGTCGATGTGCACGACCAGTTCGTGCGGCGCCTGACAGTGGTCGACGCGCACCGCGACCGGGCCGGGGACGGGACCGTCGAACAGCTCGATGGTCAGGTTGCCGTTGCCGCCGGAGACGGCGCCGAGCCAGCGGCCGAGCTGGCCCCGTTCGGTGGCCGCCGACCACACGTCCAGCACGGGCTTGTGGAACGACCGCAAGTAGTGCAAGAGCACCAGGTCGCCGTCGGCCGTGTGCTCGTGCTCCGGTCGTACCTCGCCGAGCATGGACATCGTGGTCATCGCGAGTCCTTTCCGCTGCTGGTCACCGTCGTCCTCACTGTATTTCCACTATTCCCCGGCCGAATCGAATTCCGGGGAATGCCGGGCCTCGGCGCGCCGAGGCCGCGTGCCGGTCGCGTCGCTCAGCAGGCGGAGGGCCGCGGCTTCGATCCGGTCCTCGTCGAGTAGCACCGTCGCGGCGGCCGGACCCAGGGGCACGAAACTGTCCTCGCTGGTCACGCGCCCGAGGTGGCCGGTGAAACCGGCGTCGACCAGCGCGGCGCACACGGCCTCCGACACGCCACCACCACGGCGGGTCTCGTCCGCGACGAGGACCCGCCCGGTCGCGCGCGCGTGGCGCAGCAGATCGTCCACCGGCAGGGGAGCGAGCCAGCGCAGGTCGAGCACGCGCGCGTCGATTCCGTGCCGGGCCAAGCGCCGCGCCGCGCGCAGGCTCATCGGCACGCCGTTGGCGAAACTCACCAGGGTCAGATCGGGGCCGTCGCCGTAGACGCGCGCGCGGCCGATTTCGGCGTGCTCGGCCGGAGCCGGGTGTGCCAGCCAGCCGTCGTCGCCGGGACGGTGCAGGTCGCGGGTGTGATACAGCGCGATGGGCTCGAGATACAGGCACACTCTGCCGTCCACGCGGGCCGCCGATACGCACGTGCGCAGCATCGCCGCGGCGTCGTCGGCCCGGGCCGGGGAGGCGAGCACGACGCCGGGGATGTCGCGTAGCGCGGCCACCGAGTTGTCGTTGTGGAAATGGCCGCCGAAACCCTTTTGATAGGCGTATCCGGCGATCCGCACCACCATCGGATTCCGGTAACGGCCGTCGGAGAAGAACGACAGCGTGGCCGCTTCGCCGCGGATCTGATCGACGGCGTTGTGCAGGTAGGCGAGGTACTGGATCTCCGGAATCGGCACGAACCCGGCCAGCGCCGAGCCCAGCGCGGTGCCGAGGACGCTCTGCTCGTCCAGCAGGGTGTCGAACACCCGGCGCGCGCCGAAGGTCTTCTGCAGACCCTTCGTCACGCCGTACACGCCACCCTTGCGGCCGACGTCCTCGCCGAAGACGAGCAGGTCGCGATCGCGCGCCAGGAGGCTTGCGAGGGTTTCGTTGATCGCCTGCGCCAAGGTCATCGGCTCGGTATGCGCGGCGCCATTGCGGCGCTGCGGCGCACCGCGGCCCGCGATCGTGTCCTCGGTCTCCGCGTGTTCGCGCTCGTTGGGTGGGAGGGGTTCGGTCCGCAGCGCGTCGGCGCGCACGAGCGCAGGGCGGGCGGGAGCGATCGGCGCGATCACGGCCGCCGCCGAGGCGAGTTTCGGTTCCGCCGAGGCGAGTTCGGCGGCCGTGGCGACCCGGCGGCCGATGTCGGCATAGCGGTCGAGCACGCAGGCGGGTGTGGCCACTCCGGACTCGATCAGCAGCCGTGCGGTGGCCACGACCGGATCGCGGGCGAGATCGGCGGCGATCTCGGCGGGGCGGCGATAGGCGGCTTCGACATCGGATCCCGCGTGACCGAGCAGACGCACGGTCCGCAGCCGCAGGAACGCGGGCGCGCGGCGGTCCCGCACCCACCGCGCCGCCGTATTCGCGGTGCTCAGCGCGTCGAGGGCGGCGCAGCCGTCCGCGGCGAAGTAGGCCAGGCCCGGGCGGCTGCCGTAGGCCTGCTCGATCCAATCCGGTGGCGTGGGAACACTGATTCCGATGCCGTTGTCCTCGCAGACGAACAGGATGGGCATGGCGATTCCCTGACCGGCGGTGTGGATCGCGGCATTGATCGCCCCGGCCGCGGTGGAATGGTTGGCCGACGCGTCACCGAAGCTGCACACCACCACCGAGTCGGCGGGCCAGGGACCGGCGACACCGAGCCGGGCCGCGCGATCGATCGCGAACGCCAGCCCAACCGCGCGCGGAAGGTGCGAGGCGATGGTCGAGGTCTGCGGGATGACGTTGGCCGCGGCGCTGCCGAACACCTTGTGCCTGCCACCGGAAATCGGGTCCGCCGCCGCGGCCGCCACCCCGAGCAGAACGTCCCGGATCGGGTCGAGCCCAGGCACGCGCCGGGCCCGATGCACGAAGAACGCCCCCGATCGGTAGTGCAGCAGGGCGGGATCGGTGACCCGCAGGGCCGCCGACACAGCGGCATTGCCCTCGTGACCGGACGATCCGATGCTGTAATAACCGCGCCGGGCGCTGCCGAGGCGGCGTGCCGCGAGATCGAGATGCCTGCTCGTCGCCTGCGCTTCGAACAGTTCGAGGCACGCCGCACCGGTGATCGCGCCGCCGGGTGCGATCGGTTGGTCCGCCGGACGGCCGGGGCGGGCGACGAGTGCGGCGACGGCGGTGCGGAACCGCTCGTCGAGATCCACTGCCTGCTCGGTCATCGACCGATCATCTCGTAAACTTCGCCGCTCGGCGGCGTTATCCGGCGGTGTTCTTCCGGAAAACTAGGGCCGCGATGTGCAAATTTACGAGATGAAGGAGTTGGTAGCGAGCGCGCTCAGCGCAGCGCGGACGCGGCCTCCTGATCGAGCAGCCAGGTGGTGGAGTCCGTACCGGTCGCTCCCGCCGCGGGCACGTCCACCGGGTCCGCGCCGCCGATGGCGGCGGCGACCGCTTCGGCCTTCGAAGCGCCGCCGACCACCAGCACGACGTGCCTGCTGCGGCGGATCGCGGGCAGGGTCAATGTCACCCGAACCGGCGGGGGCTTGGGCGAATTCGTCACGGCGACGACGAGTTCGTGGGATTCGCGCACCGCGTCGGTATCCGGGAACAGCGAATTCACGTGTCCCTCGCCGCCCATGCCGAGCAGGTGCAGATCGAACGCGCCGTGTTCGGCGAGGTGGGCGTGCACCGTCGCGGAGTACTCGGCGGCGGCCTCCACCGGGTCGGGGTACTCGCCGTCGGAGACGGCCACCGGATGCACCCGCGCCGGATCCACCGGCACATGGTCGAACAGCGCCTGCCTGGCTTGCAGGTCGTTGCGCTCGGGGTCGTTCGCGGGCACGAAACGCTCGTCGCCCCAGAACACCTCGACTCGGGACCAGTCGATATCGCCGGGCGACTTGCGCACCTGTTCGAGCAGGGCGATGCCGGTCCCGCCGCCGGTCACCACCACCGACGCGGAGCCGCGCTCGGCCTGGGCGGCGACGACGACGGAGACGAAGCGGGCCGCGGCGGCGGCCACCAGCGACTCGGTGTCGAGATGCACCTCGACGGTGTCGCTGGGGAACGGCGAATCGGTGTGCTCACTCATAGATCACCTTCTCGATTCCGGCCAGCGCCTCGGCGTAGGTCTCGTCGGCGTCCAGCCTGCGTAGGTCCTCGGCGAGGCAGTCACGAGTCTCCCGGCGCGCCAGGGCGATTCGCTGCACCGGTTCGCCGGTGCGGGTCAGCGTCGCGGTGCGGCCGGTCTGCGGACGTTCGATCGCGATGGAGACGGTGGGACGATGCAGTTCCACCCGCAGCGGGCCGGTGCGCCGGTGTACCGGGCAGCCCAGCCGGGCGGCCAGCCAGCCGGCCAGCATGTCCAAGGCGGGCTCGTCGCGCAGCCCGGACACCGTCACCGAATCCACCGACTCGAACGGCGGCTCGTCCATGGCCGCTGCCAGCAGGGCCCGCCAGTACGTGATCCGGCTCCAGGCCAGATCGGTGTCGCCGCTGGCATAGGACTGCAGCCGCCTCTTGATCGCCGCCTGGGGATCGGACGCGAACGTGGCGTCGGTGATGCGGCGGCCCGCCAGGCGGCCCACCGAATCCTTCGACGGGAACTCCGGCGCTCCGCGCGGCCACCAAGCCACCACCGGAGTATCCGGCAGCAGGAACGGGGTGACGACGCTGCTCTCGTGGTTGACCAGTTCGCCTTGCAGCCGCAGCACGATGACCTCGGCCGCCCCCGCGTCGCCGCCCACCCGGATCTGCGCGTCCAGCCGGGTGGCGGCCTCCCGGTCGCCGCGCGCGAGCACCACCACGCGACAGGGGTGCTCGCGGCTGGCCTCGTTCGCCGCTTCGATCGCGTGCTCGGCCTCGGAGCTGTCCAGCGTGCACACCACCAGCGTGAGCACGCGGCCCATGGTGATCACGCCGTTGCTCTCGCGCAACTGCACGATGCGCTTGGTGACCTCGCTGGTCTTGGTGTCGGGCATGTCGACGATCACGGGCGCCGCCATTCCCGCCCGGTGCGGGCGATCATCTCGTCCGCGGACGACGGGCCCCAGGTGCCCGCCTCGTACGGCTCCGGCCTGCCGTCGCCCGCCCAGTGGTCGAGCACCGGATCGAGGATGCGCCAGGACAATTCGACCTCCGCGTTCACCGGGAACAGCGACGGCTCCCCGAGCAGCACGTCGAGGATCAGGCGTTCGTAGGCCTCCGGCGATGATTCGGTGAACGCCTCGCCGTAGCTGAAGTCCATGTTGACGTCGCGCACCTCCATGCTGGAGCCCGGCACCTTCGAGCCGAACCGCGTGGTGATGCCCTCGTCCGGCTGCACCCGGATGACCAGCGCGTTCTGCCCGAGTTCCTCGGTCATGGTCTGGTCGAACGGAAGGTGCGGCGCCCGCTTGAAGATCACCGCGATCTCGGTGACCCTGCGGCCGAGCCGCTTTCCGGTGCGCAGGAAGAACGGAACACCCGCCCAGCGGCGGGTATCGATCTCCAGCCGGATCGCGGCATAGGTCTCGGTCTTCGAGTTCGGGTCGAAGCCTTCTTCTTCCAACAGCCCGACCACGTGCTCGCTGCCCTGCCAGCCTTCGGTGTACTGGCCGCGCGCGGTGGTGTCGTCCAGCGGTTCGATGAGCCTGGTCGCCGAGAGCACCTTGATCTTCTCGGTCTGCAATTGCTTGGGCTCGAAGCTGATCGGCTCCTCCATGGCGGTGAGGGCCAGCAGTTGCAGCAGGTGGTTCTGGATCACGTCGCGCGCGGCGCCGATGCCGTCGTAGTAGCCCGCGCGTCCGCCGAGGCCGATGTCCTCGGCCATGGTGATCTGCACGTGGTCGACGAAGTTGGCGTTCCAGATCGGCTCGTACTGCTGGTTGGCGAAGCGCAGCGCCAGGATGTTCTGCACCGTCTCCTTGCCGAGGTAATGGTCGATGCGGAAGACCCGCTCCTCGGGGAACACGCCGTTGACCAGTGCGTTGAGTTCTTGCGCGCTCTTCAGGTCGTGCCCGAACGGCTTCTCGATCACCACTCGCCGCCAGGGCTTGCGCGCCGCGTCGGGCCCGGTGGTCTGGGCCAGGCCGTGCGCGCAGAGCTGGTCG
Organism: Nocardia sp. NPDC051900; assembly: GCF_044452545.1. NCBI lineage: Bacteria > Bacillati > Actinomycetota > Actinomycetes > Mycobacteriales > Nocardiaceae > Nocardia > Nocardia sp. NPDC051900. The sequence continues at coordinate 29,823 of NZ_JBITBU010000018.1, forward strand.
AGCACGAGCGGGAACATGTTCGGCGGGATGGACAGATAGAACGCGTGATTGCCGCCGGTGCCGCGCTCCTTGTCCAGCGTGGTCAAAGTGTCGGCGAGCCGGTCGAAGGCCGCGTCGTCGTCGAAGGTGCCCTGGACGAACCGGATGCCCTCCAGGAGCTGGTCCCAGACCTCTTGACGGAAGGGGGTACGCGCGTGCGCCTTGACCGCTTCCAGCACCACCTGCGCGAAGTCCTCGTCCGCGTAGTCGCGGCGCGCGAAACCGACCAGGCCGAAGGCCGGGGGCAGCAGCCCCCGGTTGGCCAGGTCGTAGATGGCCGGCATCAGCTTCTTGCGAGACAGGTCACCGGTGACGCCGAAGATGACCATGCTGCACGGTCCGGCGATGCGCGGAAGCCGTTTGTCCCGTTTGTCCCGCAGCGGGTTCTGCCATTCGACTGCGTCCGGTCGATCCGCGGGTGCTGCCCCGGCCATCGATCAGCCGTTCCCGGTCGACGCCGACTTCAGCTCGTCGGCGGTGGCGGAAAGCAGCTCCTCCCAGGACTTCTCGAACTTGTCCACGCCCTCGCGCTCGAGCACCGCGAACACGTCGTCGAGGTCGACGCCGACGGCGGTGAGCCGATCGAAGACGTCCTTGGCCTCCGCCGCCTTGCCGCTGACCGTGTCGCCGGAGACCACGCCGTGGTCGGCGACCGCCTGGAGCGTCTTCTCCGGCAGCGTGTTCACCGTGTTGGGGGCGACCAGTTCGGTGACGTACATCGTGTCGGCGTACTCCGGGTTCTTCACGCCGGTCGACGCCCACAGCGGACGCTGCCGATTCGCGCCCGAGGAGGCCAGGTTCAGGAACGTGGAGGTGTGCTTGCCTCCGTCGAACACATCCTGGTACTCGGCGTAGGCGAGGCGGGCATTGGCGATACCCGCCTTGCCGCGCAGCGCGAGCGCCTCGTCGGTGCCGAGCGCCTCCAGTCGCTTGTCGATCTCGGTATCCACGCGGGAGACGAAGAACGAGGCGACGGAGTGGATCCTGGCCGGGTCGTGACCGGCGATCTTGGCCTTCTTCACGCCCTCCAGGTAGGCGCCCATCACCGCGCGATAGCGCTGCACCGAGAAGATCAGCGTGACGTTCACGCTGATGCCCTCGCCGATCACGGCCGCGATGGCGGGCAGGCCCTCCTCGGTGGCCGGGATCTTGATGAACAGGTTGGGCCGGTCGACGATCTTCCACAGTTCGACCGCCTGCGCGACGGTCCGGTCGGTGTCGAACGCCAGGCGGGGGTCGACCTCGATGGAGACCCGGCCGTCCACGCCACCGGTCGCCTCGAAGACCGGAGCGAACACGTCGCAGGCCGCGCGGACGTCATCGGTGGTGATGGTGCGGATCGCGGCGTCGGCGTCGGCGCCTTGCGCGGCAAGCTCTTTCAGCTGGCCGTCGTAGGCGTGGCCCTGGCTGAGCGCACCCTGGAAGATCGTCGGGTTGGTGGTGACCCCGACGACGGACCGGGTCTCGATCAGCTCGAGCAGGTTGCCGGACTGGATCCGGTCCCTGGACAGATCGTCGAGCCATACGGACACTCCCGCCGCCGAGAGGGCGGCGAGATTCTCGTTCTGAGCCATGAGCGCTTATCCCTTCACGTTCTCGAGCGTGCGCTGCGCGGCGGCAACGACGGCTTCCGGAGTGAAGCCGAATTCGCGGAACAGGGTCTTGTAGTCGGCGGAGGCGCCGAAGTGCTCGATCGACACGATCTCGCCCGCGTCACCGGCGAACCGGTGCCACGGCATCGCGATACCGGCTTCGACGACGACGCGCGCGGCGATCGCGGGGGGAAGCACTTCGTCCCGGTAAGCCTTGTCCTGCGCGTCGAACCACTCCACGCACGGCATCGACACCACGCGGGTGGCGATGCCCTGCTCCTCCAGCGTAATGCGGGCGGCGACCGCGAGCTGCAGCTCCGAACCGGTGGCGATCAGGATCACTTGCGGTGTGCCCGTGGACGCCTCGGCCAGGATGTAGCCGCCCTTCTTCACGCCTTCGTAGCTGGTGCCCTCGAGAATCGGCAGGTCCTGGCGGGTCAGCGCCAGCCCGGACGGGCCGTCCTGGTGCGGCGGCTCGGACACCGAGAAGTGCGAGCTGTGCTCGCTGCTGTCGCGCTCCAGGATGGTGCGCCAGGCGTAGGTGGTCTCGTTGGCGTCACCGGGACGGACCACGTTCAGGCCCGGGATGGCGCGCAGCGCGGCGAGGTGCTCGATCGGCTGGTGCGTGGGGCCGTCCTCACCGAGACCGATGGAGTCGTGGGTCCAGACGTAGATCGCGGGCACGCGCATCAGCGCGGCCAGGCGGACCGACGGGCGCATGTAGTCGCTGAACACCAGGAAGGTGCCGCCGTACGGACGGGTCGGGCCGTGCAGGGCGATGCCGTTGAGGATCGCGCCCATCGCGTGCTCGCGCACACCGAAGTGCAGGGTGCGGCCGTACGGATCGGCCTTCCACATGCCGGTGGAGATCGACTCAGGCCCGAAGCTGCGCTGGTCGGGCATGGTGGTGTTGTTGGACTCGGCCAGGTCGGCCGAACCGCCCCACAGCTCCGGCAGCACCGGCGCCAGCGCGGCGAGCACCTTGCCGGACGCCTTGCGGGTGGCCATGCCCTTCGGATCCGGTTCGTAGCTGGGCAGATTCGCGGTCCAGTTGTCCGGCAGGCGCCGCGCGAAGAGGCGGTCGAACAGCGCCTTGTTCTCCGGGTTGGCCGCGGCCCACGCGTCGAACGACTGCTGCCACTGCTCGTGCGCCTTCCGGCCGCGCGCGATGGCCTTGCGAGTGTGCTCGATGACGGCCGGGTCCACGTCGAAGCTCTTGTCCGGGTCGAAGCCGAGGACCTTCTTGGTGGCGGCCACCTCGTCGGCGCCCAGCGCCGCGCCGTGGGCGGTGCCGGTGTTCATCTTGCTGGGGGCGGGGTAGCCGATGATGGTGCGCAGCACGATGATCGAGGGCTTGCCGGTCTCGGCCTTGGCGGCTTCCAGCGCGGCCTCGATGGCGACGACGTCTTCGCCGCCCTCGACCACCTGCACGTGCCAGCCGTATGCCTCGTAGCGCTCGGCGACGTCCTCGGTGAACGCGATGGTCGTGTCGTCCTCGATGGAGATCTTGTTGTCGTCGTAGATGACGACGAGATTGCCCAGCTGCTGGGTGCCCGCGAGCGACGACGCCTCGGAGGTGACGCCCTCCTCGAGGTCGCCGTCGGAGGCGATGGCGTAGATGAAGTGGTCGAACGGGCTGGTGCCCGGCGCGGCGGCGGGATCGAACAGTCCGCGCTCGCGGCGCGCCGCCATCGCCATGCCGACCGCCGACGCCAGGCCCTGGCCGAGCGGGCCGGTGGTGATCTCGACGCCGTCGGTGTGCCGGAACTCGGGGTGGCCAGGGGTGAGCGAGCCCCACTTGCGCAGGTTCTTCAGGTCGTCCAGCTCGAGACCGTAACCCGCCAGGTAGAGCTGGATGTACTGGGTGAGGCTGGAGTGCCCGCAGGACAGCACGAACCGGTCCCGGCCGACCCAGCTCGGATCGCTCGGGTCGATGCGCATGGTCCGCTGGTACAGCGTGTACGCAAGCGGCGCCAGGCTCATCGCGGTGCCGGGGTGGCCGTTTCCGGCGTTCTGCACCGCCTCGGCGGCCAGGACCCGGATGGTGTCGACAGCCTTGGTGTCCAGATCCGTCCAGTCGTCCGGGTGGTTCGGCTGAGTGAGGGCGCGGATGTCGTCTGTGATCGACACGACCGAGGTTCTCCTGACATTGGTTCGTCGACGGCGGGTGGGTTTCTGACGGCGATGATCGCGCGGCAGCTACGGCGTGCTAACCGGGTATACCCACTTACCCTAGATGTGCCCGGTGACCGGCACACCATTAACCCTGTGTTGGTTTCGCGGCGCTCGTTGCGCTGCGCGTTCGCAGGTGGTTTCGCACAGGCCGCGACTGCGACGGCGGCGGGTTGGCGGCCTTGCATCAGGGGCGCCGGAACGGGTGGGCCGGGTGTCTTCGGTGCTCGCGTCACGCGCATGCGTGATGCGTGACGGGTCGTGAACGCCCTCGTAGGGCGGGTGTTCGGTGTGATGGGAAAGTATTGAGCAAGCGACTGCTTTGTGGCACGCGCCGGTGCGGTGGCGAAAGTTGCCGCACCACGCGGTGCGGGGCGTGCGGTGGGTTCGCCGGGTTCGGTGGAGTCGACGAATTTTTTTCGCGGCGCGGAATCCGCGTCGCGCGTGCGCACGGCTCCGCGCGAGTCGAGGACGTGGACAGGGGAGGGCAAGGGCTCCGAACCGGGTGGCGCGGACGAGCCGAACGAGCCGTCGCCCCCGTCACATTCCGGTCCTCTAGCGCGGGGGCGACGGGAGGGGCGCGCGCGGCGGGGGTCTACCATCCTTTGTAGTAGTAGTCGCGCCGCACCGGTCGGAAGGGGCGCCGGGGCGGACGGAAGTCCGGCGCGGGCGCACCCGTACCACCGGGACGAGTGCACTGCTGGTCGATGCCGGATGCGATGCACAGCGTGCGAGGAGAGACAGTGCGGATTGGGCAACAGCCGGGTGGCGATGGTGCGCACGGCTCCTCCGCGACGGCGCTGGCCGACCGGTTCACGGGTCCCGGCCTACCGTCCCGGCTGATTCGACGGGTACTGGCCTACGTCGCGCTGACCAAGCCAAGGGTCATCGAGCTGTTGCTCGTCGCCACGATTCCGACCATGCTGCTGGCCGACCGCGGCACCGTCGACATCCGCCTGATTCTCGCGACGCTGTTCGGCGGCTGGATGGGCGCGGCGAGCGCGAACACGCTCAACTGCGTCGCGGACGCCGACATCGACAAGGTCATGAAGCGCACCGCCAAGCGGCCGCTGGCCAGGGACGCGGTGCCGACCCGCAACGCGTTCGTGTTCGGCGTCGTGCTCGGGTTGGGCTCGTTCGCCTGGCTGTGGTGGCAGGCCAACCTGCTCAGCGGCGTGCTCGTCGTCGCCACGATCCTGTTCTACGTCTTCGTCTACACGCTGGGCCTCAAGCGCCGCACCTCGCAGAACGTGGTGTGGGGCGGCGCGGCGGGCTGCATGCCCGCGCTGGTGGGCTGGTCGGCGGTGACCGGCGGCATCGGCTGGCCCGCCATCGCGCTGTTCGGCGTCATCTTCTTCTGGACGCCGCCGCACACTTGGGCGCTGGCCATGCGCTACAAGGAGGACTACCGCGCGGCGGGCGTGCCGATGCTGCCGGTGGTTGCCACCGAGAAGACCGTCACCAAGCAGATCGTCGTCTACACCTGGCTGACCGTGCTCACCACGCTCGCCCTGGTGCCCGCCACCGGCGTGATCTACGCGGCCGTGGCGCTGGTGGCCGGAGCATGGTTCCTGCTCATGGCGCACCAGCTGTACGCGGGCGTGCGGCGCGGCGAGTCGGTGAAGCCGCTGCGGCTGTTCCTCCAGTCGAACAACTACCTGGCCGTGGTGTTCTGCGGCCTCGCGGTGGACTCGGTGCTCGGCTGGGACACCGTCGGCAGCTTCTTCAGCTGAGCGCACCGACGTAACCGTCCGGGCGGACGAACACCCGGGTGCCCTCGGCCGCGGCGTAGGCCGCGTGGGCATGCCCGTCGACATCCACCACGTGCGGCCCTTCCACCTGCTCACCGGGACGCACCACCGCGTACGCGTACGGCCCGGCTTCCGCCTGGGCGCCGAATGACAGCACCGTCGCGTGGGGCCCGCGGAACAGGTCGAAAAACCGGACGGGCCGTCCGTGCTCGTCTTTCACCGGCGCGTCCGGCGCCCGGTCGCCGACGGCGAACCAGCCGCGCTCGGCCGGGTCTCGATAGCTGATGTCCAGTTGCTGGGTCTCCGCTCCGCGCTCCATCGCGTCCTCGTCGCCGTCGACCAATTTGTCCAGCAGTTCGGAGCTGAGCCCGAGCACCTTGGCGGCCACGGTCCTGCGCTCGGCCTCGTAGCTGTCCAGGAGCGTGTCGTCCCCGGCGAGCGCGGCGGCCAGCTTCCAGCCGAGGTTGTAGGCGTCCTGGATGCCGGTGTTCATGCCTTGGCCGCCGGTGGGCGGATGCGCGTGCGCGGCGTCGCCGGCCAGGAACACCCTGCCGTCGCGGAAGCGCTGTGCGAGGCGGATATTCGGGCGCCACACGGTCACCCAGGTCAGGTCGGTGAGGGTGACGTCGTCGCGTCCGCAATAGCGGTCCACGTATTCCTGGAGCAGCTCGAGGCTCGGCTCCGCGTCGCCGGTCAACGGGGCGGCGAATTGGAATTGACGCCCACCGGGCAGCGGTGACAACGCGATGCCCCGCATGGGCTCGTCGGCGGCGGCGAACCAGTAGCCGAACTCGTGGTCGAGCGCGTCGGCGCGCACGTCGCCGAGCAGCATGCGCAGCGATTCGTCGGTGCTGCCCTCGAACGGGATGCCGAGTGTCTTGCGCACGGTGCTCTTGCCGCCGTCCGCGCCGATCAGGTAGGCGGCGCGCACGGTCTCCGGCGTGCCGTCGTGTTCCAGCGTCACGGTGACGCCGTCGTCGTCCTGTGTGAAGCCGGTCAGCGCGGTGCCCAGTTCCACGTGCACCCCGAACTCGGCGAGCCGCTCGCGCAGGATGGCCTCGGTGCGGGACTGGCCGAGCACCCACAGGTTCGGGTAGGGGACGGCGGGCGTCGGCTCGACCGGTTCGCTCATTCGGCGTTCGGTGACGAACTCGCCGCCCAGATGTACGCGCATCACCGGTGTCGGCATTCCGGCCGCCAGCACCGCGTCCAATACCCCCAGGTCGTCGAACACTTCCAGGGTGCGCGGCTGGATGCCGTCGCCGCGCGAGCCGGCGAAGAAGGTGGCCGCCTTGTCGACGATCCGGACCGGGATGTCCCGGCGAGCGAGATCGAGGGCGAGGGTGAGGCCGGTGGGTCCGGCGCCCGCGACGAGAACGAGCTGTGCCATGGCGTACTCCTGATGAATCAATATTCACTGAATGAGTATTCAGTGTCATGCTTGGTACGTTGCGTTGTCAAGGAGGTGAGGTGGGTGTCGCTGAGTCGCAAGGAGAAGTCGGCCGAAACCGAGCAGGTGTTGAAGGCCGCCGCGCTGCGGTTGTTCGCCGAGCGCGGCTACCTGAACACCAAGATCACCGACATCACGACGGCCGCGGGACGGGCGGCCGGGTCGTTCTACAACCACTTCGCGAGCAAGGAAGAACTGCTCCAGGCGCTGCTGAGCGATCTGGCCGCGGCAGGGGACGAGCGCGCGGAAGGACCCGATCACAACCCGGATTTCAGCGATCCGGAGGCGGTGCGTTACCACGTCGCGGGGTATTGGACCTTCGCGCGGGAGCACGGGCCCGTGCTGCGCGCGGTGAATCAGGCGGCCCTGGTCAACGAGGAATTCGCGCAGATGGTCGCGCGGTTCGGCAGACAACAGCGGGCGGACATCGCCGACCATGTCGAAGGATTCGCCGACCGGGGCCTGCGGCTGCCGAGCACGCCCGACGCCAGCCTCGCGATGATGTTCATGCTCACCCAGAGCCTGCTGGCCGCGGTGGAAGAGGGGAGCGTCGAGCTGACCGACGAACAGGCCGTGGAGGGCCTGACCCGGTTCATCTATCGCGGTCTCACCGGCCGCGACTACTGAGCGGGCGGGGGACGGCCCATCGGACCGTCCCCCGCCCGTGGCTCACGGCAGCAGGACGATGGAACCGGTGGTCTTGCGGCCTTCCAGGTCGCGGTGTGCCCGCTCGGCGTCGGCGAGGGGGTAGGTCGCGCCGATCCGGATGTTCAGCGTGCCTCGCGCGATGGCGTCGAAGACGTCGCCCGCGCGCCAGGTGAGTTCGGCGCGGTCCCGGATGTAGTGCATCAACGTGGGGCGGGTGACGAACAGCGAACCGGCCCCGCCCAGCCGTTGCAGGTCGAACGGCGGCACCGGGCCGCTCGCGCCCCCGAAGAGGGCGAGCGTGCCCCGCACGCGCAGCGCGGCCAGACTCGACTCGAAGGTCGCCGCGCCGACGCCGTCGTAGACCGCCGCCACGCCGACGCCGTCGGTGAGCTCGCGCACGCGAGCGGCCAGTCCGTGGCCGTAACGCAGCACCTCGTCGGCTCCCGCCGCGCGCGACAGCGTCTCCTTCTCGTCGGAGGACACCGTCGTGATCACCCGGACGCCGCGCGCGTTGAGGAGCTGGGTCAGGATCAGCCCGACACCGCCCGCGCCCGCGTGCACGAGCACCGCCTCCCCTGGCTCGGGCCGGTAGATGGACTCGATGAGATAGTGCGCCGTCATGCCCTGCAACAGCGCCGACGCGGCCACGGGCGGATCGACGCCGTCCGGTACCCGGATGGCGACGGCGGCGGGCACCGCGACCTTCGGGGCGTAGCTGCCCGGGGCGGCGGCCCAGGCCACCCGGTCGCCGACCGCGAACTCCGTGACATCCGAGCCGACCTCGGCGACGACGCCGGTGCCCTCCGCGCCGGGAACGTAGGGGACGTCCTGCGGATAGCGCCCGGTACGGATGTAGGTATCGATGAAGTTGACGCCGATCGCCTGTGTGTCGACCAGGAGCTGGTCCGGTCCGATCCGCGGATCGGGCACCTTCACGTACTTCAGGACCTCGGGACCACCGTGTTCGGAAACCTGAATGGCGTGCATGAGTTCCAGTTCTACACCCGAGCGACGGGCACGCTGCCTACCGGTCGGTAAACTGCGTGCCATGAGTTCTGAAACCGCCACGGCGCCGCAGAAGCTGTCGGGCGCCCTCGTCGAGTCCGTCAAGGGGTTCGTCGCCGATCACGGACGTTCCGCCACGGCCGTGCTCCAGCCGATCGGTCGCGCTGGTGTGCGGGTCACCCTGGTCGGTTCCGACGGTGTGCTCGGTGACCGGGTGGTCCCGGACCTGGAGACGGCCAAGGAACTGGTCGCCACGATCGACGGCCTCACCGAGGCCGACGAATGGGATCGTGAGCTCACCTCGATCGTCACCCCGCGCAAGGGGCACTGGGCCAAGATGGCGGGCTGGGTCGCCAAGCAGGCCCGTTTCCCCAAGGCGCGCAACGAGAAGTGATCGTTGCGTAGCCGGACGCTGCCCGGCCGGATCGGGGCGGTGCTGATCGCCGGGTGGACGGTGCTCGCCGCCGTGGCGACTCCCGCGGCCGCGCAGGCCTCGAACGCGGTGCGTGCCTGCACGCCCGGCGACTATCCGCCGTACTCGATCAGGGACGACGCGGGCGAGCACCGCGGGGTGGACGTCGATCTCGCGCGGGGTTTCGCCGCGCTGCTCGGCCGTCCGATCGAGTTCGTGCCCGTCACCTGGGCGACGCTGAAAACCGACTTCGCCGAACGGAATTGCGACCTCGCGGTCGGAGGTATCTCCGACCTGCCGTCGCGGCGCGCGTTCGCGGACTTCTCGATCGCCTACGGCACCGACGGCAAGGCCCCGATCACCCACCGCGCGAACGGCGCGGCGTACTCGACCGTCGCGGAGATCAACCGTCCCGGTGTTCGCGTGATCGCCAATCGGGGTGGGACGAACGAGGATTTCGCCCGCAAGAATTTCCCCGACGCGCAACTCACCTTGTGGCCGGACAATCTGACAATCTTCGGTGAGATCGAGCAGGGCCGCGCCGACGTGTTCGTCACCGATTCGGTCGAGGGCCGCTACCGCGTTCGTCAGCATCCGGATCTGCAAGTGCTGCATCCCGAAGCGCCGTTCGACTCGTTCGGGAAAGTGCTGCTGGTGCGCAAGGACGATCCCGTTCTGGCGGCCTTGCTGGACGTGTACTTGACCACCCAGCTCGCGACGGGGGCGGTGGATCGGTTGTTCGACCAGTGGATCGGGCCGAACGCCCCGGTGGGCTGAGTAGGGTCGCTGTCTACGGCCGATTCGGTGCGGTCCCGTCCCGGCGTGGGTGCTCGAGGAGCGCTTTCCAGGCCGCCTGCCAGGGGAAGAGGGGCAGGCGCGCCTCTCCGGTGCCCCGCTCGTGCGGCTCGCCCTCGCCGATCACGATGGTGACGCCCCACTCGGACAGTTTGCGCATCCCCTCCTGGATCGCGGGAAAGCTGATCTGCGCCCGGTTCGAGTACGGCACGCCGACGATGGGCAGGCCCTTGCCGAGCCCTTCGACCAGCAGACCGAGCAGGAGGGTATCCGAGATCCCCGCAGCCCATTTCGCGATCGAATTGCCGGTGAGCGGGGCGGCGATGATGCCGTCGGCGGGTGGCAGCACATCCGGTGTGCCGGGTTCCTTGTACTGGCTGCGCACGGGATAACCGGTCTGCGCGCGCAGCGCGTCGACGTCGATGAACCCGGTGCCCGACGGCGAGGCGATGACGCACACCTCCCAGCCGTCGGCCTGGGCCAGGGCGATCAACTTGCCGACATCGCGGGCGGGGGGCGAACCGGTCACGAGGGCGTACAGCACGGGATTTCCGTTGGCGTCCACGACTTTCATGGTGCCATGCCGACGGGAGCGGTTGGATGGCACGGGAAGCATCACTCCACCGCCAGTGGACCGGTCAGCTCGCGGCGCCCGGTTGCGCTGATTCGTTGCGAAGTATGGCCTTGTGCACCTTGCCGGATGGAGTCAAGGGAAGGTTGGGCATGATGATGATTTGCTTGGGGACCTTGTAATCCGCGATTCTGTCCGCGCAGAATCGTTCGAGGTCGCCTTCGGCGAGCCGAGCGTCCGGCGTGAGGACAACGTAGTAGCGGCCGATCTCGCCGAGCACCGGATCGGGTACACCGATACCGGCCGCCATGAGGACCTGCGGGTGCTCCGCCAGTATGTTCTCGACTTCGATCGGGTAGATGTTGTATCCGCCTTGGACGAACATGTCCTTGGCCCGGCCGTGCAGGGTGATCAAGCCGTCGTTGTCGGTCCAGGCTATGTCGCCCGTGCGCAGCCAGCCGTCGCTACCGATGGCGTCGGCCGTTTCCGCGGGCATGTTGTGGTAGCCCGCCATGACCGAAGGGGTTCGGAGCAGGAGTTCGCCGGCTTCGCCGATGGCGACTTCGGTCCCGTCGGCATCGGCGATCTTGATCTGCACGTTCGGAAGCGGTCGGCCGATCGCGCGCACGGTCGACTCCATGTCACTGCCCCACGGGGTCATCACAACTGCACCCGAGGACTCACTGAGCCCGTAGAGGTTCATCACGGTGGCGTTCGGAAAGAATCTGGTCAAACGTTCCAGCAAGGCTGGTTCGGCGTTGGCGCCGCCGGTGACCACGAGCCGAACCGCGGCTGTGTCCACCGTGGTGAACCGAGACCGGTCGAGTAGCAGAATGTGCATGGTCGGTACCCCGACCCAGATCGTGAGGTCCGCTGAGTGGAACAGGTCGGCGACGGCCGCGGGCTGGAACGTCGGCAGCAGCACGGTGCGGGCGCAGGTGACCAGCGCGGCGAGTACGCAACAGGTGATGCCGCTGACATGGTTGAGCGGCACGGCGACCGCTAGCGTGTCGCCAGGTCCGAGCCGCATGTGCTCCGCTTGTGCGGTAGCGGCTGCGAGTTGGCCGCGATGCGTCTGCACCGCGCCTTTGGGTCGGCCGGTTGTCCCGGACGTATAGATGATCATGACCGGATCGTCCTCGCGGACCGCGTCCTTGGCTTCAGCGAGCGCCACGGTGTCCGCCGATGTCGACCAGAGCTCATCGAGCGGGTGGTCGCCGTCGGCGCCGAAGGTCACTACGGCTTCCAGCCGCGGAAGACGATTTCGCAGGCCGGCCAGCATCTGCAGAAAGTCGATTCCCTCACTGGACGGCACGGTGACCACCGCTCGGGACCCGGAATCGCCGAGGATGCGCGCGAACTCGGTCTCCCGGTATCGGACGCTGAGCCCGACCACCACCGCACCGATTTTGGCCGCTGCGAAGTACACCGCGAGCCACTCGGGTGTGTTGGGCCCGTTGACGGCGACGCGATCACCCCGCCGGATGCCCAGCCGCAGCAATCCGCTGGCGACTCGGTCCGACCATGCGTCCATCTCAGCGAACCGGATCTTCCGGTCGCCCGCGATCCAGCCGACAGCATCCGCGGCAGTAGTGGCCGCCCCATGGAGGACGTCGTGAATACGCTGCACCGGTGTACTCCTCTCGTTACGCGTTCGACGCGAGATGCGTGGTGAGAAACTCGATCTGATCGGCAACGATCCGATCGACAGCCGGCGGATGGTAGACGGTGAAGTGGTCGGCGTCGTAATGCTTCAGGGTTGCCCGTGGTGCGGTGGCGGCCACCCGCCCCGCGATGGCGGGGTCGATGAGATTTTCTCGATCGCAGGCGCACACCAGCAGCGGGCAGCGCACGCGCGGCGCGGCGGACGCGGCGTTGTAGAACAACATGCCCAGTCCCGAGGCCGCCGTGATCCGGTTGTCGAAACCGTAACCTGGTGGCGTCACCGACTGCCACCCCTCGAGAGCGCCGGGCTGGTTCACGAACGCCAGGTCCCCTGGCTTTCCGACCAAGGGGACGTAACGGCGCGACCGACCGAGTGCGGCACGCACCAGGTCGGACGCGATCGGAACCGTGAACCGCAACAGATGCCGCACCCCCGCCCGTGACACCACGGCTCGCCCACTGAAGACCGGACACTGAACCACCGCGGCACGAAGGTCGTCGTGGCGTGCGGCTGCGGCCAGCACGTGGCTGGCGCCGAACGACGTGCCCCACAACGCGATCCGGTGAGCGTCCAGTTCGGGGCGAGAGCGGGCGAAAGCCACGGCGGCGTCGACATCCTCGGCGTAACGGCGCTGACTCACCAGCTGGCGCGGCATGCCGCCTGATTCTCCGAGGTGGCGGAAGTCGAAGGCCACCACGGCAAGACCCGCGTCGGAGAACCACTTCTCGTACTGGGCCAGCATCATGTCGTGCGTTGCGCCACCGCCGTGGACGAGCACCACGGCCGGATGCGGACCTGGGCCGTCCGGAAGCGTCAGCCACACCGCGCATTCGTCGCGGCCGGAAGGGAAGGTGGTGCGAGTGGTCATGACACCTCGATATAGGTACGTTGTACGTGAACATGCTCAGTTAAACACGTACGTTGTACTTAAACAAGGAGAAGTATGCCCGCCCCCAGGAAATTCGCGCGCGAGCAGCTGCAAGCCGCGGCACTGGCCTTGGTCGACGACCATGGCCTGGCCGGGTTGACCATGCGCAGTCTCGCGTCGGCGCTGGGCACCGGTGCGATGACGATCTACAACTACGTCGATGGACGGGAAGGTTTGGAGCAGCTCGTCACCGAGGCCGTCATGGCCGAAGCGCACTGGGACGCCACGCCGTCCATGGACTGGGAGGACGAGGTACTAGCCGTCGCCGAGGGAATGTGGCGCGCCGTGCGCGCACATCCCCATGCGATCCCACTGATTCTCACTCGGCGCAGCCTCGACCTGGCGACCCTGCGGCCGACCGAAGCCCTGTTGCAGGCGCTCGCGCGTAGCGGCAGATCAGGAACCGCGTTGCTGGTGGCGTTCCGCGCAGTGTCCGGCTTCATCACCGGATACGCGCAAGCCGAACTCGTCGGCCCGCTATCCGTGGCGCGCGACGAGGACCTCACGACGATCACCGACCGGATCGCGGCATTGCCGCCCGAGCAGTTCCCCAAGCTCATCGAGATCGCGTACGCCGCCGCCTCGAGCGACCCGACAGCCGAATTCCGGGCCGGGATGCGCATAATCCTGGCAGGACTCGAGACCTAGACGTCCGCCAGCCAACGGGTGCGGCATCGGATGCCGCCGGACCTGCGTTCGGATGTCGCCCATCTCCGGTCCGCCGAGGCCGGACGCGTGGTACCTGAAACCTGTTGTGGCCGATGCATATGTTGCCCGGGGTATGGGTCAGGAGGGGACCGCGCCGATGCGTTTGGCGAGGCGGCCGAGGTCGCCGGTGGTGAGGTTGCGGTGGGCCGTGCGCATCATGTGACCGACGAGTTCGCGGACGTGGGTCATGCCGCGCACTTGCTGGGGGGCGATGTGTTCGGCGCGCAGGAGGGCGTGCAGGGAGTTGTGGTAGTCGCGGCGCAGGGCGTGGGCTCGGCCGATCTCGACGAAGTATTGGGCTCTGCGGCCTTCGGCGGGGATGGTTTGCGGGTTGAGGGTGGGGGCGAGTTCGAGGACTTGGCCTGGTTCGCGTTTCTCCATTGCCGCTGACATTCGCCAGAGGATCACGTTCGTCGCGTCGAATGTCGGGTTGCGGAGAGTCGCGGTTTCCGGGGGAGCCTGGTCGAGCCTGGTGACTTGCTCGCTCGCTTCGTCCAGATGGTCGCCAGGGTCGCCGCCGAGCGCTGCGGTAACGAGCGCGGCCTGCAAGTGCAGCATGCCGTAGGTTTCGATCTCGCCGCGGCTTCGCACCTCCGGGCCCAGGCGCTCGGCAGCGTTCGTCGCGCCGTCGAGCGCGGCAGTCAATGAGCCGGGGCGCGACAGCAGGATCTGGCTTCGAGTGAAGGCTGCGGTAGCCGAACCGGAGGTGCCACCGATGTTCGCGGTGGCGTGCTCGATCTCTTGTGCTGCTGTCCAAGCCAACGCTGAGTACCCTCTGGCCTTCAAGGACGCGGCTGTCGTGTACGCCGCCGCCGCAAGCACATCCCAGGCAAGATCGCGATCGGCTCCAGCCGAATCACGAGCGTGTCGATAGCAGTCGGTGAGTAGAGCAGGCAACATCGGACCGAGTGCCGCGTAGTCGCACGCGCGTCGTAGATGGGCAGCATGACGTGCTGCCGCCGCGAGTTCGGTGAGGCTGCGGGGTGGTGCAGTCGGAGTGGTGTCGCCCCGGGTCCACAGCGCGGTTTCGATGGCGGGCACCGCGGCGTGGAACCCGGCCGACGACGGGTCGAACCGATCGTCCTGATCGCCGGTCAGATCACCGACCGCGACGCCGAGCGCTTGGGCGAGGGCGTGCAGGGTCCGCCGCGAATCGATAGGACGCTCGCCGTTCTCGTATTTGGCGATCGCGCCCCGGCTGACGCCGACCCGATCGGCCAGCACTTGCTGCGAGATCCCACGGCGCGCGCGAATGGCACGCACCTGTCGGCCGATGTACCGGCCCCCGTCGTTCCCCTGACCCTCGCTCATCGGCTCTCCCTCGCCGGATGCTGATCGAAACCTCATGCTAGACGCGCCGCCAGGTGTCCCGCACCGGGACAACGCCGATCCGGCAGCCCGCCAAGCTGTCGCGAGCACTCGCCCCCGGGACGGGCACGTCGGTGCGCGCGACAACGGGTTGCGCTCCAGGGCGCGGGTGCTCACAACGCGATGAGCAGGGGAAGGCAAACGTGATGCGGGGAGTGGCAGTCGATTTCGCGTGGAACGACACGTTCGTGAAGCGGCACGGTGACGCGATCGCGACGGTGGCGATCGGTGATCGAAACGAGCTCGGTGCGATTCGCGCGGTGTCGGCGTCCGCGCCCGGCTCCACGCTATCCCTACCGGATCACTTGGCTCGCAACGATTTCCGGGCGCGAGTCGTCCAGTGCCACGCACACCGACTCCGCCGTCGCCGTCCGCGAGTCGCCGATAGCAACCGACCGCGCCTCGACGTGATGCCGTCGCGACCGCTGCGCGGACACGATCGGCGCGCGACGGCCTCGCACCGCGTCGGTGATCCCGGCGCGGCGGGGCGGGAGGGCACGCGGTGAGCGACCTGTGCGATCCGGCGGCCGACACCCCGGCCAGCCGGTGCCGTTTCTACCGGCAGTGCGGGCTTCCGGCGGCCGTGCAACCGGAACTCGGCCGCATCATCGTGCCCGCGGGCCGAGTCGGCGCGATCACCATGCCCGCTCGGCTCGGCCAGGAGGTGAAGGCGCTGTTGCAGGTCCGGCGGTCCGCGCTCGGGCCGATCATCTCGCATCCACGCTCGAAGCGCTGGACCTATCTGGTGCGGCCGGACCTGCCCGACGAAGTCGGCTTGTTCGCCGAGCTGTTCCGGCTGGACGTGTCGGTCGCACGGTGCGGCGCGCAGATCGCCCTGCCGTCGCCCGCCGACCGGTCACCGTGCTTCCGCGTGTGGGTGGAACCGCCGCGCGATACGTTCCGGCCGTCGGGTTCGGTCGTCGTCGCGGCGATCCGGGTACGCGCGGGACGCCGGTGGTGACCGGGCCGCAGCAGCGGTCGCCGCGCCCGGAAGAGCCCGATGTCCATGTATCGGTCCAATTCCACGACGTGCGTCTGAACTTCGCGGCCTGTGCGAGCGCTGCCGCGCTGTTCGTCCAGGAGTGGCGCGCCCGCCACTACGAGGACGCGGCCACGGTGCTCCCGGGCGATCCGACGGGCCTGCCCCGCCTGCCGAACGAGCGGTTGTTCCTCGACCCGTGAGCAGCGCTCGGCCTGGCAGCGCACGCGGCGGCGTCCGAGCGCCGAGCCGGACTCGGCGGGGTGACGCGCTGCCCGTGCAATCGGGACCCGGCCGCATCATCGTGCCCGCTCGGCTGGGTGAGGATGCGAAGGCGCTGACGCAGGTCCCGCGGTCCGGTTCCCGTCCTGGCCCAACTCGTCGCGTCACCCTGTCCGCTTATGGGCGGTCCCGGTTAGCTGTTCCTCAGCGCTACGTTCACCGGGTCGACAGGGGCGGCAGGCATGCTCGCGGTGTTTCCGGTGTTCTCGGCGCTGCCCGGCGTCCGATCTGTCGGCCGGTCTTCCGTCGACCGCCCCGGTGTACTCGGAGACGGATCGTGGTGTCCAGGTCGAGCGCTGGCCCCGCCGCACCTAGGAAGTCGAGGTTTGCCGGGCATATCGGCCGCCGTGCAGATGTGCGGGGCGGTGTCCTAGGTCTCGCGGCGCGTGTTCTACTCGTGGGAGGTTTTCGCCGCCCGTTCCCGCCGGATGAGCGGATACCAGTGGTCTCGAGCACCACCTCGGCGATGCCATTCCCGGCAGTTCGGACGATCGGACGGCGACCGAACCCGAGTCGAGCGCGGGGCGCGAGTGCCCGCTGAGCAATCACTCGGCGGCGTTGGCGCTGATGCCGCGAAGCCCCCGCTCGGAGCGATACCCTTGAGCAGGGTAATTCGACGTCAAGGAGCTGATGTGGAACACCTGCGAGGCAAGGGCGCATCGTGTGTAGCCGTCGTCTGACCGGCAACGGCTGACTCCGAGCTACCCATGCGCGAACCGATCGATCTCGCCGATTCGGCGGAACGGACCCGTGCGGCGCTCGCCGCCGCCGTGGCGCGATTCTCCGAGGCCTGGGCGTCGGGATTCCCGCCCGATCTGTCCTCCTATCTGCCCCGCGAACCGGCCGATCGGCACACGATGCTGATCGAATTGATCAAGGTGGACCTCGAGTTCCGCTGGCTTCGCTACCACTTCCCCAAACGGCTGATCGACTACCGCGCGGAATTCCCCGAGCTGCGCAGCGCTCCGTTCCCGGCCGATCTGGTCTACGAGGAATTCCACGCCATGCGCCGTAGCGGCCGCCGCGACGCCGCCGATTCGGACGGCACCGCCACCGCGACGGCGGCCGATCCGGAGCTCGACCGGTTCACCAGCGACTACCGCAGCACGATGATCGCTCGTCCCAGCGCCCAGGTCGCGCTCGACGCCATCGACGTCGGCGATCGAGTCGACGATTTCGACCTCCTGATGCGCATCGGGGTCGGCGCCTTCGCCCAGGTGTACCTCGCGCGGCAGCAGTCGATGCAGCGGCTGGTCGCGGTCAAGATCTCGCACAACCACGGCAACGAGCCGCAGACGCTCGCCCAGCTCGACCACGAATACATCGTGCGCATCTTCGACCAGCGACTCATCGCCGACGGCGAGCTGAAGTTGCTCTACATGCAGTATCTGCCCGGCGGAACGCTGCTCGACGTGCTGCGTTTGTCGCGCACGACGTCGCCCGAACGTCGCAGTGGGCAACTGCTGCTGGACGCCATCGACAAGGTGCTCGCCGACAAGGGCGAGGTGCGGCCGACCGAGTCGGCTGTCCGGACCAGGATCGCCGGACTGACCTGGCCGGAGACCGTGGTGTGGCTGGGGCGCCGGCTCGCGGACGCGCTGGAGCACGCGTCCGAACGTGGGGTGCTGCATCGCGACATCAAACCCGCGAACGTGCTGCTGAGCGCCGAGGGGATTCCGAAGCTGGCCGACTTCAACGTCAGCTTCAGCAAACGTGTCCGGGGCACCAGCCCGTTGGCGTACTTCGGCGGGTCGCTGGCATACATGTCGCCGGAGCAACTCGAGGCCTGCCACCCCGACCTGCCCGCGACCGCCGTGGAACTGGATACGCGAAGCGACATCTTCGCGCTCGGCGTCATGCTGTGGGAGTTGCTCACCGGGCGCCGCCCCTTCGCGGACGAGACGTCGGCGGGCGATTCGCAGACGTCGCTGGCCCGCATGATCGCACTGCGGCGCAGGCCCATCGGTCCGGCGTTCCTGTCGGAGCTGCCCCCGGACTGCCCCATGGCGCTGCGGCGCGTGCTGTTGAAATGTCTGTCGCCCGACCGTGCGGACCGCTACTCGTCCGGCTCGGAATTGGCGCAACAACTCGACCTGTGCCTCGAGCAGCGGGCCCGCGATCTCGTCTATCCGCCCCCAGACAGCTGGCGCGCACGGCTCGCGAGCAGGCCCACTCCGGTTCTGTGGTTGTCCTCGCTGGTCGGTGTCGGCCTGGCGACGATCTACATGGCCGTGCACGTCCAGGACCTGATCAGAGAGCGCCTGCCCGATACGACAAACTCGCAGCTCAACATGGGTGTGTACGTCTTCGTCCTCATCGCCTGCCCGCTATCCATCGTGATCTACGCGTATATGTCGCGGGATCTGCTCGCGGTTCCGCGCGGCTTGCGCGAGGGCAGACGCTACGACGAGGCACTGCTCGCGCGAGTGCGGTCGCGAACACTGTTCTGGGGGGACATGTGTGCGCTGAACACCTTCCAGACCGGGATTACGGCAACGGTGACGGGGGTGTTCCTCTGCCTCTGGCTCACCGATCTTCCGGCGCGACTGGTGATACACGCGGCGATGACCGTTTTCATGGCGGCTGTCATCTCCGTCGCCTACACGTTCTTCCTGTCGACGTTCTACATCGTCCGCTGTGTCTATCCGATCTATTTGCGTTACAGCCGCACGACGGCGCACGACTTCGGCGTCATCCGCACGCTGCGCCGCAGAACCACGATCTATCTCGCGGTCACGGCGTCCGTGCCACTGGTCGGGGTGCTGGCCGGATTCAGCCTGCTCGAACCCGAGGAACTTCCGTTGGTGCGCGATTCGGTCCTCGGGTTGTGCGCGGTCGGCGGGCTCGCGTTCGTCGCCGTGTACTGGCTGTTCCGCACGCTGGACGCGGACTTGCGCGCGCTCCAGCGGGTGGTCCAGGCGTCAGCGGCGGACGTGGACTGATCCGCGCCCACGACCGCTGTCCTACCGCTCACGGCAGATCACCACCGGGCTCGCGGCGTGATGCAGCAAGTTCTGGCTCGTCGATCCGAGGACGAGTCCGGTGAGGCGGTTGTGCCCACGACTGCCGGTCACCAGCAGTTGGGCTTTCTCGGCGTGGGCGAGCAGCGCCTGCGCGGGCGTGTTCTTCTCGACCACTTTGGTGACCGTGACGTCCGGGTATTTCTCGCACCATCCGGCCAAGCATTCGGACAGTAGTGCCTCCTCCTGCTGAGCCAGCACATCCCACGCGTCGGGCACCGGTGTCCACTGCAGCAGGTCTGGGTCGTTCCACGCGTGCAAGGCGGTCACTTCGACGCCGAGTGTGGACGCCAGCTCGAACGCCTCGCCGAGCGCCGCGGAACTACCCGGGCTCCCGTCGACGCCGACGAGCACGGGCCGCTCGTCCGGCTGTGGCCGGTCGAGCCTGCCTCGCCATACGGTCACCGGACAGGCCGCCTTGTTCGCGACCGTGAGCGCGGTCGATCCCAGCAACAGCGTGGACAGCCGATCCTGGTGTTTCGCCGCGACGACGACCATGCGCGCTTCCGCGCTGTGCTTGATCAACTCGCGCGCGGGCGAGCCGTCCTCGACGGTCCGGTGGATCTCGATGTCCGGCTGATCGGCGCGCACCGCGTCGAACGCCTCCTCGACCTTCTTCTTCGCCGCCGCTCGGAGTTCGGGTAGCAGATTGACCTCGGCCAGAGCGGAGGAGGTCATGGGGTAGTCGAGGGCGGGAACCACGCCCAGCAGCACCAGCGTGGCGCGCTGTCGATCAGCGACGGCTCCGGCCCAGCGCGCTGCACCCACAGCGGTCGGGCTGCCGTCGATTCCGACGACGATCGACTGACGGTCGGCTGGTGTGCTCATTTCGTCTCCGTTTGCGACTGTGACAGGGTCACTTCCACAGTCGCAGCGGGGACCCGGTCCGCACCGGGGGCGGTGGCCCCTGATGGTTGGGACTTAAGACCCTCACCGGGCGAAATTGCCCGCCGAGGCCGGAGCGGGCTACCGAGCGAACCGGGCGATCGCCCGCAGGACGGCGGCGCCCATGGCCGTGCTGCCCGTGTGACCGGAATCGTCGATGACCTGTAGTTCCGCGTCGGGCCACGCCTGGGCCAGCTGCCAGGCGGTGTACAGCGGGGCGCTCAGGTCGAGTCGGCCGTGGATCAGCACGCCTGGAATGCCCGTGAGCCGGTGCACGTCACGCAGCAACTGCCCGTCCTCCAGCCAGGCCGCGTTGGCGAAGTAATGCGTGCAGATTCGCACGAAGGCCATTCGCGCCGCGTCCGGCTTCGCGCTGTATTGCCCTGGGCTGCCCAGGTTCTCGTGCGCGATCACCGCGTCCTCCCAGGCGCACCACCGCCGCGCCGCCGACTCGCGGGTCGGCGCGTCGGGGCTCTCGATCAGTCGGTGATAAGCGTCGACGAGGTCGCCGTGGCGGTCGGCGAGGGGAACGCCGGTGCGGAAGGTCTCCCACTGTGCTGGCAGGAGTTTCGCGACGTCCCGGTAGAGCCAGTCGATCTCCTCTTGCCGGGTCATGGTCACCCCGACCAGCACGATCTCGCTGACCCGCTCGGGGTAGCGCTGGGCGTAGGCGAGGATCAGCGTCGAGCCCCAGGAACCGCCGAAGAGCAACCACCGGTCTATTCCGAGGTGTTCGCGCAGACGTTCCATGTCCGCGATCAAGTGATGCGTGGTGTTGTGCGTGAGGTCGACCGACGGGTCGGAGGCATGCGGCAGACTCTCGCCGCAGCCACGTTGATCGAACAGGACGATTCGGTAGGCGGCCGGGTCGAAACTCCTCCGTGAACCGCGCCGCCCGCCGCCGCCCGGCCCGCCGTGCACGACCAGCGCGGCCTTCCCGTCCGGGTTACCGCTGGTCTCCCAGTAGATCCGTTGGCCGTTCCCGACGTCCAAGAGTCCGTGCGCATACGGCTCGATGTCGGGAAAGGGCTGCGGCCCATCGGATCGCGCGTGTGGCGTGGACACGGTCGACCACACTACCGGTGAGCAACCAGGTGACCTGGTGTTCGGCAACCGCGGTCTGCGTGAACAGGGCTAGTCGGAATCGTGTCGGACCCGGCCGGATAACCACGCCCCGCAGTTCGCTGAATCGGTGAGCGAGGCCGCCTTTCAGTCCGGCCCGCAACATGCGGCGGTGACGCACGTCACCCCGCGGTTTCGTTACGAAGAGCGGGTCGGCGACATCTTGTGTTCGTCCGGTGCGGCAGCACGGGACATCGGCAGTGAGGGGCCTCCTCGCTGCGCTCGCCACTGCAGAAAGAATGGAAGGACATCATGAGCAAAATCTGGTTCGTCACCGGTTCCTCTCGCGGTCTGGGCCGAAACTTCGTCGCGGCTGCGTTGTCTCGCGGCGACAAGGTGGCCGCGACCGCTCGCAGTACTGAACATCTCGCGGAATTGGTCACCGCCTACGGCGACGCGGTGCTCCCGCTCGAGCTGGATGTGACCGACAGGGCAGGAGTCTTCGAGAGCGTGAAGCATGCCCACGCGCATTTCGGCCACTTGGACGTCATCGTGAACAACGCGGGTTACGGGCTACTCGGCGCGGTCGAGGAACTGACCGAGCAGCAACTGCGAGATCAGTTGGAAACTAACTTCTTCGGCACGGTATGGGTCGTCCAGGCCGCGCTGCCATATCTGCGGGAGCAAGGGAGAGGGCACATCATCCAGATCTCGTCGGTGGGTGGTCTCGCCGCCTGGCCGCTCGGTGGCGCGTACCACGCTTCCAAATGGGCGCTGGAAGGCCTGAGTGAATCCCTCGCCCAGGAGGTCGCCGGCTTCGGTGTCAAGGTGACCTTGGTCGAGCCCGGCTCCTACGCGACCGACGGCGCCGCCGGAGCGGTCCACGCCCAGGCCGACCCGCGCTACGACGGACTCCGCGCGGCGTTCGCCGCCTACGCGCAGAGCCTCGATTCCGGCGACCCGTCCGCCGCGGGCCGGGCGTTGCTCGAGATCGCGGACTCCACCAACCCGCCTTTGCGCGTGTTCTTCGGTTCCGGGGGAAATCAAATCCTTCCGCAGGTCTACGCCGACCGGCTCGAGACCTGGGCCGAGTGGAAGGAGCTCTCGGCGGCGGCTCAAGGCCACACGCCCGCAGCCTGACTCGGTGCGACGCGACCGGCCTGCAGAACCCCACCTGGACACGTGTTCCGGGTGGGGAGGTGCACCCGCGGCGTCACAAAACGGCGGGCACCCGCGTCTAGTGGATGGAACAGCTGGGTCCGCTCGACCCATTCCGGTACGGCTCGCGAAACGGCGTGAGCATCGAAGCGAAGGAGTGCGAATGTCGGTCGTCAGATCTCCGCGTCAGCGGTTTCGATGGTGGCAGGTGCTCGTAATAGTGCCGGCTCTGCTGGTGGTGAACATGGCGGCGCCGGCCGGGGCCGAACCGAGCGGAGCCCGAACGCCCGATTCGACGTTTCTCGCGGAGGGGCAGTACGTCGAGACCGCGACGGCACGTTTCCACTACCGGAAAGCGGGCGAAGGACCGCCGCTCATTCTCCTGCCAGGCGGCTCGCTGTGGTCCTATACCTATCGCGACATCATTCCGGCTCTCGCCACCGCGCACACCGTGTATGCCGTCGACCTGCCCGGCAGCGGGTACACCACGCCGCACGATGCCGACTTCGGATACGACGTGGGGGCCATGTCGGACGCGTTGCGGCAGTTCATGTCCGCGGTCGGGGTTACCCGCGCGTCCGTCGTCGCGCACTCGCTGAACGGTTCGGTCGCAGTCGATTTCGCCGCACGGCATCCCGAACAGGTCGATCGTCTGGTCCTCATCGCGCCGCTCGTGTTGGACACCGACCTCAACATGAACATGCGGCTGATGCGCCAACCCGGTGCGGGCGAGCTCGCCGCCTCCGTCATGACCGAGGAGATCTACGTGGCGGGCCTGCGCGGGGCCTACGCGCACCCGGAGATTCTCACCGATGAGCTGGCGGACACGTATTGGACTCCGCTCAGCCGCACGGAGAACCGGACCGCGATGTGGAAGCAGCCACGCACTCTCGATCTGGTCGTAGTACAGCGAGAATCGAGCGCGATCGAAGCCGACACGCTGATCCTGTGGGGCGAGAACGACCATGTCGTCGACCCGTCACAGGCTCGGCCGCTCGCTCAGCTGATCCCCCACTCGACACTGCGGATCATTCCGGGCGCCGGACACAATGTCCATGAGGACGATCCCGCTGCGGTCGCGCTCGAACTGACCGGATTCCTCGGACCGCGCTAGCTCACACCCGTGCCGGGCCGGTGGCGGCCCGGCACGGCTCGTCCACAGCGGTCAACGGTCCTCGGTGAGAACAGGTTTGAGATCGAGGACCGGCGTGCCGTGCACAGCTTCGAGGTTGCGGACGTGGATGCGGGTTCCGGTGACGGCCAGGACATGGACGCTGTGCAGACCGATCGGATTGGGCCGATGCGGTGCGCGGGTGACGAAGACGCCGGTGGTCGCGCGAGTCGCGTCACCACGCGGGTGGATGGTGAGTGTTTCGCGGTCGGCACGATCGAGCCAGGTCAATACCAAGATGTCCATGCCTGCGGCGAGTCCGTCGAGGGCGGGGGCATATCGGTCATCGATGACCAGCCAGGCCGGCGGGGCTCCTTCATCGGGTTGGCGGGGAGCGGTGGCGGGGTCGGTCAGCACGGATTCGACGTGCCCGATCGGGCGCAGCGTGTAATCGGTCATGATGTCCTTGCCGTTCTCGCAGGTGGTTCGAGCCCGTTGCCCTCGGGCGTCGAATCACCCAAGAGCGACGGGCTCGGCTTTCAGAATATTGCCGATATCAGGACTGCCGGATCACCGCGAGGTCGAACTCCAGCGTCACCTTCGGGGCGACCATGCCCGCGGCCGCCTTCCAGTGCACCCCCCAGTCCTTGCGGTTGATCGTGGTTGCGCCGGTGAAGCCGACTCGGAGGGCGCCGTTCGGGTCGTTCCGCACGCTGGCCGGTTCGAAGTCGACGGTCACCGGCTTGGTGACACCGCGGATGGTCAGGTCGCCGGTGACCTGGACTGTGGTCTCGTCGACGCGCGCCACCCTGGTCAGGGCGAAGGTGATCGTCGGATGGTCATCGGCGCCGAGGAACTTTCTGCCCAGCAGGTCGTCGCGCCGCCGGTTGCGTGTGTCGATGCTCGCGGCCTGGATCCGCAGGCGGCCGCTGGACTTCGAGGGGTCGCCGAAGTGCAGATGCGCGCTGCCGTCGAATTCCCCGAAATTTCCGCGCACCCGGGTGGCCATGGCGTGCCGGGCGATGAAGCCGATTCGTGTGCGGGCGGTATCGATGACGAAGTCGCCGGTCAGGTCGGCGAGTTCGATGGTGGTTGACATGGTCGGTCACTCCTGGCGAGGTCGGATGGTTCGGGCGAGCCGGCCGCTCGAAGCGTGGTGCGGTAACGCGGGTCTCACGCCCGGTCGGGATCGCGGGTGACGGTGCGCGCGATGGCGAGGGCGGCGAGTTTGTCGGGGTTACGGATGCCGTAGCCGTTGACGATCACGTCGTCGACGATGTCCAGCACGAGAACGGCCTCCAGATGGTCGCCGGTGTAGATGGCGACCGCGGGCTCGCTGTTGCAGTTCACCGGCTCGATCCGCATGCCGGGCCTGCGGTGCACTGCTTGCAGCAGGTTCAGCAGAATCGTGGCAACTTGCTCGGCGCCGGTCATCACCAACTGGCGTACCGCGGTGATCTTGCCGCCGCTGTCGGTGGTCCAAGTGACATTCGGCGCGAGCATCGACAGCAGGCCCGCCAGGTCACCGGTGGTCGCCGCCGTCATGAATTTCTCGGTGAGCTCGGCGATGCGGGCGCTGTCGTAAGGCCCGAACCGGTTGCGTCGCGACCGGACGTATTCGCGGGCGCGGTAGGCCATTTGACGCACCGCCGCCGTGGATTTGCCGACCGATGCGGCGATATCGTCGTAACCGAAGGCGAATACTTCGCGCAGCACGAACACCGCGCGTTCATCCGGGGTGAGCGATTCCAGCAGCACGAGCATCCCCATCGAAACCGACTCGGCGAGAACCAGATCACCCGCGGCATCGTGCTCGGTGAGCAGCAGCGGCTCGGGCAACCATGGTCCGATGTATTCCTCGCGGCGGCGAGCGCTGAGCCGCAGCGCGCTGAGCGCCTGCCGGGTCACCACCTGCGCGAGATACGATTTGGTGTCCCGCACCGTCGCAAGGTCCACCTGGGCCCACCGCAGGTAGCTGTCCTGCAGCACGTCGTCGGATTCGGTCGCCGAGCCGAGGATTTCGTAGGCGATCGTGAACAGCAACGGCCGCAACAGGGTGAACCGCTCGGCATGCTCATCGGTAGTGCTCACGAGTTGGCCGCCATCTCCGAATCGGACACCGGGAGCCGCCTGCCGCCCTTGACCCAGAACAGCGAGCCGGGCTTGCGGGCTTCCCATCGAATTCCCCACAGCGTCCACTTGGTAGCCGTCTCCTTGATCGGCGCGCCGATGCGGCCGGAGATATGGGCGTTCATGGGTGTGTCGTCCTTGTGCGCGAGCTGCACGATGCCCGCGCGGCGGCCGAGGCTGACGTTGGATCCGAGGAACGCCATGTCCAGTGCCGCGGGCGCAGTGCCTGCGATGCGGGCCAGCACCGTGTCGGCGGCATGAGCGCCGAGCGGCCCGGCGGCTTGGCAGCTCATGCGCAGCGGCTGGTTCGACGGGGCGGCGGCGTCCCCGGCCGCGACGATACGGTTGTCGTCGACGCTGGTCAGGGTCTCGTCGGTGAGGAGCCGCCCGAGAGCGTCGGTGTGCAGGCCGCTGCGTGTGGCCAGCTCCGGCACACCGAACCCGGCGGTCCAGATGGTGACCGCGCTCGGCGCCACGCAGCCGTCGGACAAGACGATCGACTCCTGCAGGACCTCGGCCACCCGCACATTCTCGAGCACCTCGACGCTGTTGCGGGCCATCCACCGGGCCACCACCCGTCGCGCCCGCTCCGAGAAACTCGGAGCCAATCGATCGCCGCATATCAGTCTGACGGCGCGCCCCTGTTCGGCCAGTTCGGCCGCTGTTTCGATCCCGGTGAGCCCGCCACCGACCACGGTGATCGGGGCCTGCGTCGGCAGCTCTTCGATGGCGGCCCGCAGGCGGTGAGCGTGCTCCAGTTCCGCTATGGGGTAGGCGAATTCGACCGCTCCTGGCACTGCGGTGGGCGGGGCCGCGGTGCTGCCGACCGCGTAGACGACATAGTCGTAGTCCAGTGCGCGGCCCGATGCCAGCTCTACGGTCCGCGAGGCGGTATCGATGCGGGTGGCGTCATCGACGACGAGGCGCACACCGTCGCCGAGCAGCGGGCCGTAGTCCGCCTCGGCCTCTCCGGTACCGGCTACGAATTGATGCAGCCGCAGTCGTTGGACGAAGGTCGGGCGAGAGTTGACCACGGTGATCTCGACGTCGTCGCGCTGCCGCAGGCGATTGGCTGCCACGGTGCCCGCATAGCCGCCGCCGATGACCACGACCTTGAAGCTGGTGCTGTTGTGCTCCGTCATGCCCACGAGACGCTGCCGACCACCGAGAAATAACAGTAGGTGATGCAGTTCACTGACCGGTCAGGCCTGCCGGCGAACTCACCGCCCGCAGTCGCGGTTGTGGTGCGGCGTCCAGCGTGTGGCCCGTCCCGCCGGAGGACCCGCGGAGTGGGCGCCGCCCGAGGTCACCGGCCCCCGAATCACCCCGGCTCGCTCCCCGCTGGACGATCACAGTTCGCGCAGTTTTCGTCAGGCGGCCTGTGCCGCGGGGTCCGGCTTCGGGGCGACGACCCGTTCCCGGGTGCGCAGCGAAGCCCACAATGCGGCGGTGGCGGCGGTGCACGCCGCGGCCCCGCCCACGTGCACGACGACCAGCGCCGCAGGGACGTCGGTGAAGTACTGCACGATGCCGACCGAACCCTGTGCGCACACCAGTCCCAGCAGCACGAAGAGGCGGGTGCGCACGGCGGGTGTGATACCGACCGCGAACAAACCGAAGGCCAAGCCGATCAGCAGAGCGAGGTAGCCGACGAGCAGTTGCGAGTGCAGATGCACCAGGGTGACGATCTCCACCTGCAACCGCTCTACGGGACGTTCGATGCTCTTGTCGCCCGCGTGCGGGCCTGCGGCGGTCACCAGGGTGCCCGCGACCAGGACCGCCGCGAGCGCGACCCCCGCCAGCGCGGTCAGCCAGCGCAGCGGCGCGGGAGCCTGCACGGTGTCGATGCCGTCGTCGGGTTCACCGATCTTCGCGTACAGCACCACCGCGAGCCACACCATCACCATGGACGCGAGCAGGTGCGTCGACACGGTCCACCACAGCAGTCCGGTGCGCACCGTGATGCCGCCGATGACCGCCTGCACGACGGTGCCACCGGGCATCAGCCACGCGTACACCAGCACCTCGCGGCGGCGGCGCGCCCGGGTCACGGCCAGCACGATCGCCGCCGCGCACAGCGTGACCACGAAAGTGAGCAGCCGGTTGGAGAACTCGACCGCCTGGTGGATGGCCGGGACCTCCGACACCGCGACCGGCGTGAAACTACCGGGGAAGCACTGCGGCCAGGTCGGGCAGCCCAGCCCGGACGCGGTGACGCGCACGACCGCGCCGGTCACCGAAATGCCCGCCTGGGAGAGGATGACCGCGAGCGCGATCAGGCGCTGCACCCGCGAGGAGGGCAGCGGCAGCTTGTCGACGAGTCGCAAGAACGCGCGATACAGCACGTCGAAAATGGTAGCCGGGCCGGATCCGGCGGTTTCATCCGGTCTACTACATTTCGTCGTTGAAGCTCAGTGGAAGCGGAACAGGCGGGTGGCGGCGACGCCCGACACCGCGCCCCACACCGCGAGCACGGCGATCCCGAACCAGTCGACGCTGGTGTGCATCGCGCTCTCCAGCGCTTCCGCCAACGCCCCCGAGGGCACCAGCCGGGCGAGCACGCTCACCACCGTGGGCAGGTCGTCGGAGGCGAACACGATGCTGGCGACGCCGAGCATGACGAACCACAGGATGTTCGCCAGCGCGAGCACCACCTCGGCCTTGAGAGTGCCGCCCAGCAGCAGGCCCATCGCCGCGAACGTCGCGGTGCCGAGCGCGATCACCGCCGCGCCAAGCAGCAACCCGAGCGGTTCCGGCCGCCAGCCCAGCGCGAAGCCGATGAGGCCGAGCAGCACGGCTTGCAGCACGACCACGATGAGCACGGCCGCGCACTTGCCCGCGATGACGCCCCAGCGCGGCAGCGCCGTCGCGCCGAGCCGCTTGAGCGCGCCGTAGCGGCGGTCGAAGCCGACCGCGATGGCCTGACCGGTGAACGCGGTGGACATGATGGCCACCATCATCACCGCGGGCACGATCTTGTCCACCCGGTCCGCGCCGAGGTCGCCGAACGGCAACAGGCTCAGGCCGACCAGCAGGGTGATCGGGATGAACATGGTCAGCAGCAGTTGTTCGCCGTTGCGCAGCAACAGGATCAGTTCGAGCCTGGTCTGCGCGAGCAGCATCGCGGCGCGGGTGCTCGGACGCGGGGCGGGAGCGAAAGTGCCCGGCGCGAAACGGTTGGCGGTCCGGTCGTGCTCGCTCATCCGCGCAGGTCCCGTCCGGTCAGTTCGAGGAAGACGTCCTCGAGGCGGCGCTGGTCGATCCGGATGTCGGTGGCCAGCACGTCCATCCGCGCGCACCACGCGGTGACGGTGGCGAGCACTTGCGGATTGATCTCGCCCTCCACCAGATAGGTGCCCGGCGTGGTCTCCCGGGGCGCGAAGCCTTCGGGCAGGGCGTTGGCCAGCAGTTCCAGGTTCAGTTTGGGCGGCGCGCAGAAGCGCAGCTGCCCGGCCGCGCCGTGGGCGGTGACCTCGGCCGGGGTGCCGGAGGCGACGATGCGGCCGTGGTCGATGATCACCAGTTGGTCGGCGAGCTGCTCGGCCTCGTCCATCATGTGCGTGGTCAGCACGACGGTCACCCCGTCGCGGCGCAGGGCATCGATCAGCTCCCAGACGATCAACCGGGCCTGAGCGTCCAGCCCCGCGGTTGGCTCGTCGAGGAAGACGATTTCCGGCTTGCCCACCAGTGCGCAGGCGAGAGCGAGCCGTTGCTGTTGTCCGCCGGAGAGGCGGCGGTAGGGGGTCCGGCGGTTGTCCTGGAGACCGAGCGTGCGCAGCAGCCAGTCGGGGTCGAGCGGGTCCGCGGAGTAGGCGGCCACCAAATCGAGCATCTCGCCCGCCCGCGCACCGGGATACGCGCCGCCGCCCTGCAACATAACGCCGATGCGGGGGCGCAGTCGTTCGGAATCGGCCACCGGGTCCAAGCCGAGCACGCGCACCGTGCCCGCGTCCGGCGCGGCGAATCCCTCGCACATCTCCACCGTCGTGGTCTTGCCCGCGCCGTTCGGGCCGAGCAGCGCGAGCACCCGCGCCGGTTCCACCTCGAACGTCAGGCCGTCCACGGCCGTGATGTCGCCGTAACGCTTGACGACGCCGTCCACGCTGACAGCAGGCCCGGAAGCTGTCGTCACGACGCCGCCTCGCCGACGCTCGATTCCGGCGCACCCGGTGATGCTGTGTAGATGGCTCCCTCGCCACGCTCGGTCACGATGTCACACCGTAAGAGGTGGGCACCTGTGACGGAGCCGACACCCCCGTCTGCCCGCGCCAGGGCAGCGAATTGCGCGTGATCACGATGAACAGCACCCCGACGATCACGGTGGCGATCGCGGCGCCCACGATCTGGAACACCTCGAGATCGGCGCCGCGCGGCATCAGGATCACGCTCACGATCGCCGAGAACGCCACCGCCGGAACGCGGAACACCGGCCTGGTCGCCCACGCGGCCATCGGGACGATCGCCCACAGCAGATACCAGGGCTGCACCACCGGGAACAGCAGCACGATCGCGCCGAGCGCCACGCCGAGCGCGCCGACCGGATGCAGCCGCCCGGTGCCGGTGGCGACCAGCATGCGCACCGTGAAGAAGGCCGCGACCAGCGCCGCGATCGGCCGGGTGATGCTCAGCAGCGCGGTGGTGTGATCACCGAGCCCCAGCAGCACGCCGCCGAATCCGGTGATGATGCCCAGCACCGTGGGCAGCGACATCCAGCTGCGCACCACGCTCGCGGTGTTCAGCGTGTAGATCCAGCCGAATCCGAGCCCGCTCACCGAACTGATGAAAAGCGTTGTGCCGATGGCTATCGCGCCGAGCATGGCGGCCGCGATGGCCACCGTCCGCAGTGAGGCCCCCCACCTGCGAGCCAGTGCCATGCCGACGAAACCGAGTGCGATGATCGAGGTGAACTTGATCGATGACGACAGCGTGATGATGACCGCGCCGCCGATCAGCCGCGCATAGGCGCGGCCGTCGAACGGGTGGGTGTCCTCGATGGCGCGCAGGCAGAACTCCAGGCCCGCCAGCATCAGGCCGAGCATCAGCGCGTCGTTGTGCACGCCGCCGACCAGATGGAACAGCACGAGCGGGTTGGCCGCGCCGAGCCACAGCGCGCTGACCGGCGCGACGCCGCAGCGCACCGAGAGCCGGGGCAGTGCCCAGACGATCAACGCGACGCCGCCGAGCGCGAGGATCCGGTGCACCCACACGCCCGCGATGATGTTGTCCCCGGTGAGTTCGGCGATGCCGCGGCCGATCCAAAGGAACAGCGGGCCATAGGGCGCGGGGGTGTCACGCCAGATGGTCGGGACGTTGTTGGTGAGGACGTTGTCGATCCCGAGCCCCGCGACCGGGCCTTCCTCGTAGGGGTCGATGCCGCGCGCGGCGATCTCGCTCTGCGCCAGATAGGAGTAGACGTCGTTGCTGAACAGCGGGGGAGCGACGCTGAGCGGGATCAGCCACAGCAGCAGCGTGCGATCGAGTTGCGAGCGGGTCAGCCGGTGCAGTGGTGAGCCGCCGATACCGCCCACCGCGAACCGGCCCAGCAGCAGCCAGGCCAGCACCACGACGACGGTGCCGGTCATGCACATGGCCAGCGATCCGGTGTGGGCGCGGGCGAAGATGCCGAGCACCCGGACGCCGGACGTGGGGTTCTGGTGCACCGGCTGCGCGCCGATGCCCAGCGCGCTGATCGCCATCAGCACCGTGCCGGTCGCGCCCATCAGGCGGATCCGGTCGAGCTGCGCCAGCTCCTTGCGGTCGAGACCGGGCACCTCCGACTCGTCGCGATGCAGCACCGCGATCGTGTGATCGGCCGCGGGCACGTCGAGTCCGAGTGCCCGGCGCCCGAACGCCAGTGTCCTGCGCCGCGCGCCCTCCAGTACCGCCACGCCACGAAGCCTAGTGGGTGTGCCCGCGACCTCGTCCGAGGTCATCCAGGGAGCGAAGCGACCATCGGCGTTCGCCCACCACCCCGTCGCGCGCCCTAATTCTCGGCGCTACGCGCTGGCACCCATAGTTCGACCGGAGATGGGCTTGCCGTTGTATATTCCGCCAGAACAATATCCAGGAGTGCCCACCGCTCCCGCCACGGCATGACCACCGCCGGCTCGGCACATGGATTCGGTTTTCAGGAGCATGCCGCGCTGATGCTGAAGGCGGGATGTGATCGGTGCGGTCGTCGGCTCGTCACCAACCTCGGACCGGCCCGCCACTGTCCCGTATCTCCGATGGGAGTCTGTGCCGTCAGTCGAACTGACGCAGCCGGGCCGCGAACTGTGTCATCACATCGGAGTTCCATCTCAGGGTGACGCCTCGCGGGAGAGCATGTCGAGGTCGTCGGTAGAGCGCGCTCGGATAGGCACCGGGTAAATACGATCGGACGGTGACAGATGAGACGAACCAGCAGCACATGGTCAGTCGGCGGTCGGTCGTGATCGGATCCGCGGTGGCTGCCGCAGGCGTCGGAATCGGGGCCGCAGCGGCGAAGGTGGGCGATACGGACGACGTGACCGCCGAAGATTCGTTCACTGTGGTCGACAATCGCGGCAAGCAACGGTTCCTGCTGGCAACGGCGAAGCCACCCATCATCCTCGGAGGTAAGACGTATCCGCCACAGATGCGGCAAGGGCCTGATGCCTCGTATCTGCTGTTCAACGACGAGAATGGCGACGAAAAGGGTGGCATCACCGCCTCCAGCCTCGGGGCGCAGATCGCGTTGGACTACCCCAACGGGGATGCGATCCACCTGGGGGCCAATTGGGAGGACGCGCCTGCCGGTGCTGCACTGACCATGAAGCACATAGGTGATCCCAACACGCCGCTCGAGGAAGCGACTCATGCGATGGGTCTGCGACTGTTCGCTGACACCGAGAACGGAACGGGGCTGACACTGTGCGATCCGCAGGGACGGCCGCGGATTCAGTTGCGCGTGGCCATGGACGGCACGCCATCGATCGCAATCCTCGATGAACAAGGCGCAATCGTGAAGCAGCTGTAGATCGTTCCGCCCGGACCGGCGGCGCTCACACGGCACAATCGACGCATGGTTTCGGAGTCCAGGCGGCGGATCGAGGTGGCCGCCTCCGGGCTGCTGGCGCGGCACGGGTATCACGGGTTCGGTCTGAAGGCGTTGAGCGAGGCGGCCGAACTGCCGTACGGCTCGATCTACCACCACTTTCCGGGGGGCAAGGAGGAGATCGCGGTCGCGGCGATCACCGGGACCGGCGTGCTGACCGGCCGGATGATCCGGCAGGCGCCGACCGACGTGTTCGCCACCTTGGCCACGCTGTTCGAATTCATGGTGGGCAAGCTCGCGGATTCGGAATGGACCGACGGGTGCCCGATCGGGACGCCCGCGCTGGACGGCGGCAGCGACGTGGCGGCGGTGCGCTCGGCCTGTGTGCGCGCCTTCGACACGATGGAGCAGGCGTTCGCCGGGCTGCTCGCCGAACTCGGCCTCAGCGGGGAGGACGCGGCCGAACTCGCCGCCACTGTGGTCGCCGCCTACGAGGGCGCCACCATCCTGGCCCGGATCCGCCAGACGGACGCACCGCTGCGCACGGTCGCGAAGTCGATGGAGCGGCTGATCCGGGCGACCTTCGCGGCGGCGGGAATCGGTGGCGCGGTATTGACGGCGGAAGGTTCGGACGAAATCGAAGCCGATGCGGCGTTGCCCGGAAATTTTCCGGAAATGCGCGCTGAGGAGGGAGATTCGAAGTGAGGCCGTTGACTAGAAAGAACGTTCTAGCGACACTCGGACGATGAAGCGACTGATGCTGACCGGCCCCGGTGCGATGCGCTGGGAAGACCACCCCGAACCCGTCCTCGGCGGACCCGATCAGGCGCTCGTTCGGCCGGTCGCGCTGGCCACCTGCGACATCGATCCGGCCGTGCTGCGCGGCGCTTTCCCGCTACCCGGGCCGTATCCCTTCGGGCACGAGGGAGTCGCCGAAGTGGTCGAGGTGGGGCCGGAGGTCCGCGACGTCGCGGTGGGCGACCTCGTGGTGGTGCCGTTCCAGATCTCGTGCGGCGCCTGCCGGGCGTGCGCGCGCGGCCGGACCGGGAACTGCACCAGCCATCCGCGGCTGTCCACCTTCGGTCTCGGCGCCATGGGCGGGCTGGACTGGGGCGGGCTGTGGGCCGACCTCGCGCTCGTACCGCACGCCGACGCCATGTTGGTCCGCCTGCCGTCCGGTGTCGACCCGGTCGCGGTGGCCAGCGCCAGCGACAACATCCCGGACGCCTACCGCTCGGTCGGCCCCCAGCTGGCCGCCGATCCCGCTGCCGAAGTACTGGTGATCGGGGGCCCCGCCGCGCCGTCGATCGGCCTGTACGCCGCCGGGCTCGCGGTCGCGCTCGGCTCTGCCCGTGTGGTCTATCTCGACGACTCCGACCAGCGGCTCGAGATCGCGAAATCGCTCGGCGCCGAGGCGATCGAAGGCCCGCGCGACGCCCGGGTGGGACGGTTCCCGATCGTGGTCGAGGCGGCCGGCGGGGCGAAGTCGCTGCGCGCGGCGATCGATGCGGCGGCTTACGACGGCTGGTGCACGAGCGTCAGCGTGCAGTCGCAGGATGTCGCCCTGCCGATCCTGGACATGTACACCCGCTGCTGCACCTTCCACACGGGTCGCGCGCACGTCCGCCCGGTCATTCCCGAGGTGCTCGATCTCGTCGCCGCGGGTCGTTTCGATCCCTCGCTGGTCACCACGGTCACGGTTGAGTGGGACGAGGCGGTGGACGCGCTGCTGGAAACGCCGATGAAACTGGTCGCCGTGCGCTGAGCGCCTGTGACGAATCGCACTGCATGCCCTGTCCCCGACGCCGATAGGAGGGCTGTCCGCTCGGCGCTCGACGCCCGGAGTCGTGCGGACGCGGCTCGCCTGGTTCCGAGCGGCGTTTTCTCTGCGCAGGTCAGCCGGGAAAGTTGTGCTGCGACCCGGCATCGCGTCGGGTGGACACCTGTCCGGCACGGCGGCATGGGGCCCTCCGCCGTGCCGGAATCGCCGCAGGTCGACGGGGCCGCTGACTCAGGGCACCCTTATTAGCTTTCGGGAACGAATTCCGCCACACTGATGTTGTGAAAACCGTGGGTTTGCGGAGGGACGACGAAGGAGCCGGTCGCAAGGCCGACGCCGGGTCGGTTGCTGCGCCCGCGACGGTCGGCGGCGAAGGGCATACCCGAGCGGCCATCGTCCAGCTGCTGCTGGAGGAAGGACCGATCACCGCCACCGCCATCGGGAACCGGCTCGGCCTGGCCCCGGCGGGCGTGCGCAGGCACTTGGACGCGCTGATCGATTCGGGTCAGGCGCGGGCCGGTCGATCGGCGCCCTGGCAGCAGAAAGGCCGGGGCCGCCCGGCCAAGCAGTACCAGCTCACCGCGGCCGGACGCGGCAAACTCGGCCACGCCTACGACGATCTGGCCGGAGCCGCCATCCGGCAGCTCGGAGAGATCGGCGGCGAACAGGCCATCACCGAGTTCGCCCGCAAACGAGCACGCACTATCGTGGCCGGGATCGAACCGGTCGGTGAGCACACCACGGAACAGACCACGGCCAAGGCCGAGGAGATCGCCGAGGCGTTCACCGACGCCGGGTTCGCCGCCACCACCCGCAAGGTGGGCACCGGCGTGCAGATCTGCCAGCACCACTGCCCCGTGGCGCACGTCGCCGAGGAGTTCCCGCAGCTGTGCGCGGCGGAGCTCGAGGCGTTCCGTGAGCTGCTCGGCACCCATGTGCAGCGGCTGGCCACGATCGCCAACGGCGATTGCGCGTGCACTACGCACGTGCCGCTGCTCGTCCTGCCCGCAGGCCGGACCGAAACTTCAGCACCAACCGCTGCACAGCCCGCAGCGGTACGAACGAACGACTCCGGAAGGAGTGCCGAATGACGACGACCACCGACCAGGTGCAACCGCTCACCCAGGAAGAGGCGATCGCCTCCCTGGGCAAATACGGTTACGGCTGGGCCGATTCGGATGTGGCCGGCGCCAGCGCGCAACGAGGTCTGTCCGAGGCGGTTGTCCGCGACATCTCGGCGAAGAAGAACGAGCCGGAATGGATGCTCGAACAGCGGCTGAAGGCGCTACGCATCTTCGATCGCAAGCCCATGCCGATCTGGGGCTCCAACCTCGACGGCATCGACTTCGACAACATCAAGTACTTCGTGCGCTCGACCGAGAAGCAGGCCGCGTCCTGGGACGAGCTGCCCGAGGACATCAAGAACACCTACGACAAGCTGGGCATCCCCGAAGCGGAGAAGCAGCGGCTGGTCGCCGGTGTCGCCGCGCAGTACGAGTCCGAGGTCGTGTACCACCAGATCCGCGAGGACCTGGAGGCCCAGGGCGTGATCTTCCTGGACACCGACACCGGTCTGAAAGAGCACCCGGAGATCTTCCAGCAGTACTTCGGCTCGGTGATCCCCGCGGGCGACAACAAATTCTCCGCGCTGAACACGGCCGTGTGGTCGGGCGGCTCGTTCATCTACGTGCCGCCGGGCGTGCACGTCGACATCCCGCTGCAGGCCTACTTCCGGATCAATACCGAGAACATGGGCCAGTTCGAGCGCACCCTGATCATCGTCGACGAGGGCGCCTACGTGCACTACGTCGAGGGCTGCACCGCGCCGATCTACAAGTCGGACTCGCTGCACTCCGCGGTGGTGGAGATCATCGTGAAGAAGGGCGGCCGCTGCCGCTACACCACCATCCAGAACTGGTCGAACAACGTCTACAACCTGGTCACCAAGCGGGCCAAGGCCGAGGCGGGCGCGACCATGGAGTGGATCGACGGCAACATCGGTTCCAAGGTCACCATGAAGTACCCGGCGGTCTGGATGACCGGCGAGTACGCCAAGGGCGAAGTGCTGTCGGTGGCGTTCGCCGGCGAGGGCCAGCACCAGGACACCGGTGCGAAGATGCTGCACCTCGCGCCGCACACCTCCTCGACCATCGTGTCGAAGTCGGTGGCGCGCGGCGGCGGCCGGGCCTCCTACCGCGGCCTGGTGCAGGTGAACAAGGGCGCCCACGGCTCGAAGTCGACGGTGAAGTGCGACGCGCTGCTGGTCGACACGATCAGCCGCTCCGACACCTACCCCTACGTCGACATCCGCGAGGACGACGTGACCATGGGTCACGAGGCGACCGTCTCGAAGGTCTCCGAGGACCAGCTGTTCTACCTGATGAGCCGCGGCCTCACCGAGGACGAGGCGATGGCCATGGTGGTGCGCGGCTTCGTCGAGCCGATCGCCAAGGAACTGCCCATGGAATACGCGCTCGAGCTGAACCGCCTGATCGAACTGCAGATGGAAGGAGCCGTCGGCTGATGGCCGTGGAGAACGTAGCCGAAGCCGCCGAGGCTCGTACCCCTGCGATCAACAAGGGCGAGGTCTTCACGTCGTTCGACGTGAACGCCTTCGAAGTGCCTTCCGCCAAGGACGAGGCGTGGCGGTTCACCCCGCTGCGCCGTCTGCGTGGACTGCAGGACGGCACCGCGGTCCGGGACGGCCGCACGGGTGTCGAGGTCGCGGCGGCCGAGGGCGTCACGGTGGAGACGGTCGAACGCTCCGACGCCCGCCTCGGCGAGGCCGGCGTGCCGTCCGACCGCGTTGCCGCGCAGGCGTACTCGGGCTTCGAGCAGGCCACCGTCGTGACGGTCGGCAAGGAGGTCGAGGTCGCCGAACCGGTGACGGTCACGATCACCGGGCCCGGCGAGGGCAGGACCGCCTACGGGCACCTGCAGATCCGGCTGCAGCACTTCGCCAAGGCCACCGTGGTCATCGACCAACGCGGCAGCGGAACCTACGCGGAGAACGTGGAATTCGTGCTCGGCGACTCCGCCAAGCTGACCGTGGTGGCCGTGCAGGACTGGGCCGACGACGCGGTGCACGCCACCGCCCACCACGCGAAGCTCGGCCGCGACGCCACGCTGCGGCACACCTCGGTCACCCTGGGCGGTGATCTGGTGCGGCTCACCGGCAACGTCCGCTACGACGGCCCCGGCGGCGACGCCGAACTGCTCGGCCTCTACTTCGCCGACGCGGGCCAGCACTTCGAGCAGCGTCTGCTCGTCGACCACGCCGTGCCGAACTGCAAGTCGAATGTGCTGTACAAGGGCGCGCTGCAAGGCGACCCGCACTCGCCCAAGGGCGACGCCCGCACCGTGTGGGTCGGCGACGTGCTCATCCGCGCCGCCGCCGAGGGCACCGACACCTTCGAGGTGAACCGCAACCTCGTGCTCACCGACGGCGCGCGGGCGGACTCGGTGCCGAACCTGGAGATCGAGACCGGCGAGATCGTCGGCGCCGGACACGCGTCCGCGACCGGCAGGTTCGACGACGAGCAGCTGTTCTACCTGCGCGCCCGCGGCATCCCGGAGGACGCCGCCCGCCGCCTGGTGGTGCGCGGTTTCTTCCACGAGATCATCCAGAAGATCGCGGTGCCCGAGGTCCGGGAGCGGCTGGAGGCGGCCATCGAGGCCGAACTCGCCGCCATCGGCGCCTGATCAACGACCCCATACCTGGCAAAGGAATTCGAATTCGATGACCACCCTGGAAATCAAGGACCTGCATGTCGAGGTCGCGAACCCCGACGAGTCCGGCGAGCCCATCAAGATCCTCAAGGGCGTGAACCTCACGGTGAAGTCCGGTGAGACGCACGCCATCATGGGCCCGAACGGCTCCGGCAAGTCGACGCTGTCCTACGCGATCGCCGGTCACCCGAAGTACACGGTGACCTCCGGCTCGATCACGCTCGACGGCGAGGACGTGCTGGCGATGTCGGTGGACGAGCGCGCCCGTGCGGGCCTGTTCCTCGCCATGCAGTACCCGGTCGAGGTTCCCGGCGTCTCGATGTCGAACTTCCTGCGCACCGCCGCCACCGCCGTGCGCGGCGAGGCCCCCAAGCTGCGGCACTGGGTCAAGGAGGTGAAGGAGTCGATGAGCGAACTGGAGATCGACGCCGCCTTCGCCGAGCGCAGCGTGAACGAGGGCTTCTCCGGCGGCGAGAAGAAGCGCCACGAGATCCTCCAGCTCGGCCTGCTCAAGCCGAAGATCGCGATTTTGGACGAGACCGACTCGGGTCTGGACGTCGACGCGCTGCGCATCGTCTCCGAGGGCGTCAACCGCTATAAGGAGCGCGAGAACGGCGGCATCCTGCTGATCACGCACTACACCCGCATCCTGCGCTACATCCAGCCGGAGTTCGTGCACGTCTTCGTCGGCGGCCGCATCGTCGCCGAGGGCGGCGCCGAGCTCGCCGAGGAACTCGACGCCAACGGCTACGTTCGTTTCACTCAGACCGCCACCGCTGGAGCTTGATATGACCGCTACGGTCCGCACCCTCGACGTCGCCCGTATCCGGGCCGACTTCCCGATCCTGAACCGCACGGTCCGGGACGGGAAACCGTTGGTGTACCTGGACTCCGGCGCGACCGCGCAGCGGCCGATCGAGGTGCTCGAAGCCGAACGCGACTTCCTGATCACCAGCAACTCGGCGGTGCACCGCGGCGCGCACCAGCTGGCCGAGGAGGCGACCGACGCCTACGAGGGCGCGCGGGCCGACATCGCGCGGTTCGTCGGGGTGGACGCGGGCGAGATCGTGTTCACCAAGAACGCCACCGAGTCGCTGAACCTGGTGACCTACGCCTTCGCCGACGACCGGTTCCCGCACCACGTGGGCCCTGGCGACGAGATCGTGATCACCGAGTTGGAACACCACGCGAATCTGGTGCCCTGGCAGGAGCTGGCCCGCCGCACCGGCGCCACGCTGAAGTGGTACGGCGTGACCGACGAAGGCCGGATCGACCTGGATTCGCTGGAACTGTCGCCCGCCACCAAGGTGGTCGCGTTCACCCACCAGTCCAACGTCACCGGCGCGGTCGCTCCGGTCGAGGAGCTGGTCCGCCGGGCGAAGGCGGTGGGCGCGCTGGTCGTGCTCGACGCCTGCCAGTCGGTGCCGCACATGCCGGTCGACTTCCGCGCGCTCGGTGTGGATTTCGCCGCGTTCTCCGGGCACAAGATGCTCGGCCCCTCCGGTGTCGGCGTGCTCTTCGCTCGCCGCTCGCTGCTGGAGGAGATGCCGCCGTTCATCACCGGCGGGTCCATGATCGAGACGGTCTTCATGGACCACAGCACCTACGCGCCGCCGCCGCAGCGCTTCGAGGCGGGCGTGCCGATGACCTCCCAGGTGGTCGGATTGGGCGCGGCCGTGCGGTATCTGGAAGAGATCGGCATGGACGCCGTCGCCGCGCACGAGCACACGCTGGTCGGCGCGGCGCTGGACGGGCTGGCCGGGATCGACGGCGTGCGGATCATCGGGCCTGCCGAGAACATCGATCGTGGCGGCGCGGTGTCGTTCGTGGTGGACGGCATCCACGCCCATGACGTCGGGCAGATCCTGGACGACGAGGGCGTGGCCATCCGGGTGGGCCATCACTGCGCGTGGCCGCTGCACCGGCGTTTCGGCGTCGCCGCGACCGCACGCGCCTCGTTCGCGGTCTACAACACGCTCGCCGAGGTGGACGCGCTGGTCGCCGCGGTGCGGAAGGCCCAGAGCTTCTTCGGGGTTGCATAAGTCATGCGCATGGAGCAGATGTACCAGGAAGTGATTCTGGATCACTACAAGCACCCGCACCATCGGGGGCTGCGCGAGCCGTTCGGGGCCGAGGTGCACCACGTGAACCCGACCTGCGGCGACGAGGTGACCCTGCGCGTGCAGCTCGACGACAACGGCGATGTCACCGACGTCTCCTACGACGGCCAGGGTTGCTCGATCAGCCAGGCGGCCACCTCGATCCTCACCGATCAGGTGATCGGGCTCCCGGTGCAGCAGGCGCTGAAGGTGGTCGACTCCTACAGTGAGATGATCTCCAGCCGCGGCACCATCGAGGGCGACGAGGACGTGATCGGCGACGGCGTCGCCTTGGCAGGCGTCTCGAAATACCCAGCGCGGGTGAAGTGCGCGTTGCTCGGGTGGATGGCGTTCAAGGACGCCGTCCTCAGGATCGGCCCCGAGCAGCCCGCGCCGGCCGCGGAAGAGAACTGAACCGTCCGATGGAAAACGGGGAAGCGTCATGAGTGACACACCGGCCACCGAGCAGGCCGAACAGGCCGCACCGGCCGCCGATTTGCCCGAGCTGTCCGCCGAGGACATCAAGCTGCTCGAGGACATCGAAGAGGCGATGCGTGACGTCGTCGACCCGGAACTCGGCATCAACGTCGTCGACCTCGGCTTGGTCTACGGATTGCGCGTCGAGGAGGACAGCACCGCGGTCCTGGATATGACGCTGACTTCGGCGGCCTGCCCGCTGACCGACGTCATCGAGGACCAGTCCCGCAACGCGCTGGTGCGCAGCGGCCTGGTGGAGGACTTGAAGATCAACTGGGTCTGGATGCCGCCGTGGGGTCCGGACAAGATCACCGAGGACGGCCGCGAACAGTTGCGCGCCCTCGGCTTCACGGTGTGATTCTCCGCAACTGACGCAGCCGCCGGTAGCGCCTGAACAAGGCGCCCGGCGGCTGAGTCGTATCCGCCGCATGCGCCTTCCCCGCGGAGCGCTCGGGGACGATCATCGACGCGTTCCGACCTGAGCGCGCACGGCCGAATCGACCGGCGCTCCGCTCTCGGCGAAGACGGACGCTCGAAAAAGGGGTTCGTCGCGCGGGTCGATCCAGCGCACCCGCCGATGGTGGGAAGTGCCCATTTCGACAAAAGCGCACGGGCCGAATGAAGATTTGAGCTTCGAGTCGTTCGGAACGGGGAGGATCCTCACATGTCGGTGCCGCACAAGGCTGCCCTCGGGCTCGCGGCGGTCTCCGCCGCCACCTGCGCCGTGGTCGGCGCTCCCGCGGGTGCGGCGCATGCGGCGACCTACTATGGCGCGCTGGCGCTTTCACCCAGCACCGGCGCGGTGACATCGGCGGTGGACTATGCGAGCGCGGCCGCCGCCGATGCCGCGGCACGCGCCCAATGCGGTGTCACCGATTGCCAGACGGTCGTGCAGTTCTGGAACGCCTGCGGGTCTGTCGTCCGCGGCGCCGACGGCAAGCACGGATGGGCGTGGGGACCCACCCGCGCCGAAGCCGAACGCCGGGCCATCGATGTCCTCGGTCCCAGCGCCCCGCCGTTCCCGAGTCTCGGCAGCGCGATTCCCCGGCCCGCGAGCGTGCGCTTGACGGCGTGCACCTCGACCGCCGGGTAGCTCAGCGGCGCAGGACTTTTCGCGCCAGCCAGTTGCCGAAGAACTGGATGCCCTGTACGCCCGCGATGATGATCAGCGTCGCGACGAGCGTGACCTGCCAGTCGAAGCGCTGATAGCCGTAGACGAGGGCGAAATCGCCGAGACCGCCGCCGCCGACGGTGCCCGCCATCGCGGACATGTCCACGATGGCGATCACCACGAAGGTGTAACCCAGGATGAGCGGCCCGAGCGCCTCGGGGATCAGCAGCGTCAGGATGATGCGCAGCGGTCCCGCGCCCACCGCGCGCGCCGCCTCGATCACGCCGGGATCGACGGTCACCAGGTTCTGTTCCACGATGCGCGCGATGCCGAACGACGCCGCGACGATCATGACGAACGCCGCCGCCTCGGTGCCGATCGTGGTACCCACCACCTCCAGCGTCACCGGGCCGAGCGCGGCGAGCAGGATGATGAACGGGATCGGGCGCACCACGTTGACGAGCACGTTGAGCAGCAGGTTGATCGGCGCGTTCGCCAGCAAACCGCCCTTGCGGGTGGTGTAGAGCGCGGTGCCGAGCAGCAACCCGATGAAGCCGCCGACCACGAACGTGAGCGCCACCAGATAGAGCGTGGTGCCGATCGCTTCGTTCAGCACCGGCCGGAGTTTGTCCCAATCGGTATGCATGGCAACTCCTTTCAGGCCGACCGGCGCTCGAGTTCGGCGACCACCTTGTCGACGGCGTCGTCGGGGCCGTGCAGCGCCAGGGTGAGACTGCCGAAGGTCTTCTCCTGCAGGCTGCTCACCCCGCCGTAGACCACCTCGAACCTGACCTCGGCGTGCGCCGCGGCGGCCAGCGCCGCGCCGATGCCGCGCTCGTCGTCCACGTCGACGGTGACCAAACGGCCCCCATGGCGACCGGCGAGGCGGCGCAGTTCCTTCTCGGAGGGGCGGTTGTGCAGGACGGTCTCGACGAAGGAGCGGGTGGGGGCCGCCTGCGGCGTGGCGAACACCTCGAAGGTGTCGGCGAGTTCCACGATGCGTCCTTCGGCGAGCACCGCGACCCGGTCGGCCACCGCGCGGATCACGTCCATCTCGTGGGTGATGACCACGATGGTGACGCCCAGTTCGCGATTGATCTTGCGCAGCAGCCGCAGCA
Organism: Nocardia sp. NPDC051900; assembly: GCF_044452545.1. NCBI lineage: Bacteria > Bacillati > Actinomycetota > Actinomycetes > Mycobacteriales > Nocardiaceae > Nocardia > Nocardia sp. NPDC051900. Next base: position 72,884 of record NZ_JBITBU010000018.1, read on the forward strand.
CCTCACCGGTCGTCTCCGGGTCCAGTGCCGAGGTGGACTCGTCGGCCAGCAGCAAGGACGGCGACGTGGCCAGCGCCCTGGCGATGCCCACCCGTTGCTTCTGGCCGCCCGACAGCTGATCGGGGTAACTGCGGGCCTTGTCGGACAACCCGACGAACTCCAGCAGTTCGGCTACTCGCGCCTTGCGTTCGGCGCGCTTCCAGCCCGCGACCTTCAGCGGATATTCGACGTTTCCCGCGGCCGTGCGGGAGCGGAAGAGATTGAATTGCTGGAACACCATTCCGATGTCGCGCCGCAGCCGCCGCACTTGGCGCTCCGGCACGCCGGTGATGGGTGTGCCGGAGATCTCGACCGTGCCGCTCGTCGGCTTCTCCAGCGCGTTGATCAGCCGCACCAGCGTGCTCTTGCCCGCGCCGGAATACCCGATCACGCCGAAGATCTCGCCTTGCTCGATGCGCAGGTCGATGTTGTCGAGCGCCACATTGCGCTGCGCGCCCTTCCCGAAAACCTTGGTGACCGAACGGAACTCGACGGCGGGAACGGCGGTGTCGCTCACTTGCCGTCGCGGATGGTCTGCTGCACCCGCTGCAGGATCTGCTCGAGTTCCTGGCCGCTGCGCCGCACCTCGACGGCGGTCCCCTTGGTCACCTCGTCGTGCGCCTTCTGCACCTCCGGGTCGTGCCACAGCTCGGCGAGCTGCAGATAGACCGGATTGTTCTTGTCCTCGGCGCGGGTGACCAGCGCGTTGATGTACGGCTCCGCGGCGGGATTCTTCGGATCGTCCTTGTACAGCGCCGAATGCGGATCGATGCCGGAACGCTCCAGGAAGGTGTTGTTGATGATCGATCCGTCGACCGAGGCCAGCGACAGCGCGGTCTGCGCGGCGTCGACGGGGGTGACGCGCACTTTGGACGCGCCCTTGTCGATGTCGGCAGGGGTCGGCGCCTTGGTGTCGGACGACAGTTTCAGCAGCCCGGCGGCTTGCAGCACGAACAGTGCCCGTGCCTGATTGGTGGGGTCGTTCGGGATCGCGATCTCCGCGCCCTGCGGAATGTCGGCCGGCGACTTGTGCTTCTTCGAGTAGAGACCGAGCGGGACGATGTAGGTGGAACCGATCGGCGTCAGGGTGTCGTTGTTCGCGACGTTGTAGGCGCCCAGGAATTGCAGATGCTGGAAGAGATTGATGTCGATCTGTTTCTGCGACAGCGCGAGATTCGGTTGCTTGTAGTCGGAGAAGTTGGTGATCCGCAGCGTGATGCCCTTGTCTTTGGCGCGCTGCTCGAAGACGTCCCAGGAGTGATCCTTGTCGGTGGTGCCGATGCGCACTACCTTGTCCGAGGAAGCGTCGTCACCGCCGCAGCCGGTCAGGGTCAAGGCCGCGGTCGCTACCAGGACCGGGATCGCCAGTACCCGATGGAATTTCACTCGTGCTCCCGATTGCTCGTCGCGATATGACCCGGTAATCCAAGCGACGGGGCGCAGCGGGCGACAACGGTTTCGATTGTGGTGAGCGAAACCCTCCGCACGAACTGAACGAGCGTCTAATTTGCTGATAATGCGCTCGCGTCTCCGGCTGTTGCTGATCCCGCTCGTGTCCGTATTGGCCGTCGCCGCGGTCGGCTGCGGTGGTGAAGATCGATCCGACGCGGTCCACATCGGGGTCAACGATCTGTCGCTGCCGCACTGGGAGGTCTACCGCAAGAAGGCGGCGGAGCAGGGCATCACGGTGGAGTTCACCAATTTCACCGACTACAACCAGCCGAATCCGGCCCTGGCGCAGGGGCGCATCGATCTCAACAAGTTCCAGCACGTGCGGTACCTGGCCAATTACAACGTCCGCAACAACGACACGCTGGTGCCGATCGGCGCGACCGAGATCTTCCCGCTGACGCTGTACTCGCGCAAGCACAAGTCGGTGGCCGACATTCCGAAGGGCGGCGAGATCACCCTGAGCAACAACCCGGCCAACCAGGTGCGGCCCCTGCTCGGCCTCGCCGCAGCCGGGCTCATCGTGCTGAAGGGCGGCGCGAGCTGGGACTCCAAGATCGAGGACGTCGACCCGGTCGCCTCCCGGGTGAAGCTCACGCCCATCGATCCGACCCTGACCGCCCAGTCGCTCGGCAGCGTGGACGCCGCCTTCGTCGACGACACCTTCGCCCGCCCCGCCGGACTGACATCCAACGAGGTGATCTACACCGACGACCCCGAACGTCCGGAACTGAAGCAGTACATCAACGTCTTCGCCGCCCGCGCCGCCGACAAGGACAACCCGACGCTGCTGAAACTCGCGCAGCTCTATCACGACCCAGAGGTCGAGGCCGCGGTTCGCGCGGAAACCGGGTACCAGGGCATCTTCAAAACCAACAGCCCGGCCGATCTCCAGGCGACGCTCGCCGAACTGGAGGCTCGGTTCCGGAGGTAGGGAACCTGCCCCGCGCCCGCTCGGCCTGCCGAACCCCGAATCGGTCCGGCCGATGGGCCGGTCGGCGGAGCCACGGGCGACCGGTAGCGCGGTTTCGGATGTGCCTGAGCGGGAATCGCGTCGGGGAGCTGACACCGAGGAGGTCTCCGTGCCGGATGGGAACACTGCGAGCCCGCAGCGGGTCGTGATCGTCGGGAGCGGGTTCGCGGGGTTCACCTGCGCCCAGAAGCTCTGCCGCATCGTGGCCAAGGCGAACCGCGACATCGAAATCGTGCTCGTCACGCCCAACGACTACATGCTCTATACGCCGCTGCTGCCGGACGTGGCCGGTGGCCTGATCGACCCTCGGTTCGTCGCCATCTCACTGGCGGATTCGCTGCCGCGGGTCCGGTTGGTGGTGGCGAACGCTAGGTCGGTCGATCTGCGGAACAAGACGATCACGGTGGAAGACGAGCATCATCCGCCGCGGCAGCTGTCATGGGATCGGCTGGTGCTCACGCCCGGGTCGGTCACCCGCCTGTTCGACATACCGGGTCTGGCCGAGCACGCGCGCGGGCTCAAGACCGTCGCCGAAGCGCTGTACCTGCGCGAGCAGCTGCTGCGCCAGCTCGAACTCGCCGACGACGAGGAGGACCCCGAGGTGCGGCGCGCGCGCCGCACGGTGGTGGTCGTGGGGGCGTCCTACGCGGGCACCGAGCTCGTGGCGCAGTTGCGCGCCCTCGCCGACGCCTACGCCGCGCGCCGTGGGTTCGACCCCGCCGAAGTGCGTTTCCTTCTGCTCGACACGGCGCCGAGGGTGATGCCCGAGGTCGGCGAGCGGCTCAGTGACAAGGTGCTGAAGGTGCTGCGCAAACGCGGCATCGAGATCCGGCTGGAGACCTCGCTGACGAAACTCGACGAGAACTCGGTCGTGCTCACCGACGGCACGGTGGTGCCCACCCGCACGGTGGCCTGGGTGACGGGTGTGACCGGCGCACCGGTGCTCGGCACGCTCGGCCTGCCGCTGGAGAAGGGCCGCTTGGTTGTCGACGCGAATCTGAACGTGCCCGGCCACCCGGACGTCTTCGCGGGCGGCGACGCGGCGGCGGTGCCCGACCTCACCAAGCCGGGCCGGATCACTCCGCCCACCGCGCAGCACGCTACGCGACAGGGCAAGACGCTGGCCAGGAACGTCGCGGCGAGCCTGGGCATCGGCACGGCCGCCGACTACAAGCACCGCGACCTGGGTCTGGTCGTCGACCTCGGGCCGCGCTTCGCGGTCGCCAACCCGATGGGCATCCGCCTGTCCGGCCTGCCCGCCAAGGCGGTGACCCGCGCTTACCACACGTTCGCCGTGCCGCGAGCGGTCAACCGCTGGGCGATCACGGTCTCCTACCTGACCATCGCGGTCACACCCCGCCCCCTTGCCCTGCTGGGGCTGGTCAGTCACGAGGAAGCCAGCTTCGGCGCCAGCGAGGGGATTTCCGCGAAATCAGGGTGAGTGGCGACCGTCTTCCTGACAGCGCGAGGCGACCGGCCGCTTCCTGCCGAACCCGTGCGGTGGGGCGGCGGCAGTGGAGATGATTCGGGGGTGGATGAGATGACATATCGGCGATCGCGCGTCGGGCTGCACGCGGTCGCGGAGTTGCTGATCGCCGGGCCGCAGTATCGACAATTCGGCACCATTCGGTTGGCAGTCGTGCACCGGGGTTTCGCCGGTGTGCGTTGGCCGGTTTCGGTGGTCGGGGAGGAACTGGTGTGGCCGGAAGGGCGGGCGCGGCTGAAGGGGACGTATCGGGAGGTCGCCGAGGCCGCGGGTTTCGAACCCGGGCCGCCGGAAGGGGTGTACGCGGACACCACCGGCGTGGATACCGATTCGGCGATCGAAGTGGATCCCTCGGCGGCGGGGCTGATCGAGGACTGGTTCGCGCTGGGGGACAAGGCGTTGCGGTGCCTGGCGTCCGGCGTGACACCGGTGCTGTGGCCGGAGCATTTCGATCTGTCGAGCACGGTCGACGAGGTGAACTACGGGGTTTCGCCGGGAGACGACGCTCATCCCGGGCCCTACGCCTACATCGGGCCGTGGACCCCGCGAGCCGGCGACTTCTGGAACGCGCCGTTCGGCGCGCTCCGGCCCCGCACCGCGGTGAACACCGTCGCGGCCCTGCTGGAGTTCTTCGAAGAGGGCAGGCAGCGCGCGGCACAAGACTGATTCGGCGGTCGTGGCGGCCCCGCCGTAGGAAGATCAGGCGCCCTTGCGAGCCGGAGCCTTTTTGGCCGCCTTCTTCGCAGGCGTCTTCTTCGCCGCGCTCTTGGACGCGCCGCTCTTGGACGCCGTGCTCTTGGCTGCCGTGCTCTTGGCGGCGCCGCTCTTGCCTTCGGCGCTCTTGGCCGCGGCCTTCTTCGCGGTCTTCTTCGGCTCGGCCCCATCGCCGCCCGCCGTCCTGCGCCCGCTGGCCTCCAGGCTGCGCTGCAACGCGGCGACCAGATCGACCACCTCGGCGTCCATGCCGCTCGGCGCGAGCTCCGGCTGTTCGGGCACCTTGCCGGTTCCGCTGGCGATCGCCTCGTCGAGCAGGCGTTTGAGCTCGATCTGGTACTCGTCGGTGAACTGCTCCGGATCGAAGTCGTCGGACATGGCCTCGACGAGCGTCTCGGCCATCTTGATCTCCTGCGGCCTGGGCTCGGCGACACCGTCGAGGGATTCGAACTCCACGGAGCGGACCTCGTCGGGCCACAGCAGCGTCTGGACCACCAGAATGCCCTCGCGTACGCGCAGCGCGGCAAGCCGGGTCTTCTGCCGCAACGTGAAGTACACCAGGGCGGTGCGTTCGATCTGCTCCAGCGTCCTGGCCAGCAGGACGTAGGCCTTCGGCGTGCTGGAGTCCGGTTCCAGGTAGTAGCTCTTCTCGAACAGGATCGGATCGATCTGCTCCGACGGCACGAACTGCAGCACCGGTATCTCGTGCTTCTCCGCTACCGGCAATTTCGCGAAGTCCTCGTCGCTGAGCACCACCTTGTCGCCGTCCGGCGACTCGTAGGCCTTGTCGATCTCGGTGTACTGGACGGATTGGCCGCACACGCTGCAGACGCGGTCGTATTTGATCCGGCCTCCATCCTTGGCGTGCACCTGATGGAACCGGATGTCGTGGTCCTCGGTGGCGGTGTACACCTTCACCGGAACGTTCACCAGCCCGAATGCGATCGAGCCCTTCCAGATCGATCTCATACCCCCATCATGGCCGAAGCCCACCGACCGCGCGAGGGAACCGGAACTCCGAGTGTCGCGGTCGCGACACGCCGACGCAGCCGTCCCGGGAGCGCGGCGAACAGTGCGCTCATCGCCGCGACCGTGCCGGCGAGGTCGGTGCGGCCGGACAGATACGCGCGTTGCGCGTCCGGGGGAAGCGCGAAGAACGTGTCGAAGAACAGCGGGAGATCATCGGGCGGCAACGCCAGCAGCGCGCGCAGCCCGGCGCCGCGCAACCGGTGGACGACGCGCGCCGCGGCCGGCCATACGTCCCGGCCCTCGGCCACCGCGTCGGCAGCGGACAGCGCGGCGCCGACGCTGTACCCGGTCGCCGGATGCAGGAACCCGCCGGCGGCCCCGAACCTGCTCGACCCAGGACGGCCTCCTTGCACCGGAAAACGGACATGCTCCACGGTTTCGTCACCGGTGAGCGGGACGCCTCTGGCGCGGAGGCGCTCCCACAAGCGTGTGCGCAGTTGCGCACCGGTCAAGGCCGGGCGGCCGGCCAGGCAAGTTTCCTCGAGCAGCACCCGCTCGTCGTCCAGCGGAACGGCGTAGAGGAACGAACGCGGCGCCTCGGGGGCGGCGCCGTTGTCCGGACGCCAGTCCATAAACAGCGGTTCGAGCCCGGCGCAGCGCCGGGCGTCCACGATGACGCCGTAGGCCGTCTGCTCTGCCCGGGCGGGCGAGCGGGCGAGTCCGCGCGCGTCGACCACCCGGCCGCCGGTGATCGTCGCGCCGGAGGCCAAGGTCACGCGCTCGGGGCCGACATCGATCGCGCGCTCGGAGACCACGCTCGCGTCGGCCAGGTGCAGCGACCTTTGCAGCCGGGCGGTATCAAGCACCACGTACGGGCGGTCCAATCGGTGAGCGCGCGTTCCCCAGGCCATCGGCCGGGGTACCGTCGCCGCGACGACCTGAGGCGACAGCCAATCAGGCAGTTCGTCGGCCCACACCGCGTAGGTGGCGGTCCACCGGCGCTCCGGCGCGGGATCGACCACGGTGACCGTGAGTCCGCGCTCCACTGCCCGGTGTGCGAGGGCGCGTCCGGCCGGGCCGAGCCCGCAGACGACCACGTCCGGCTTCATGCCGGGCTCGTCCGGATCCGCGGAAGCGTGTTGCGATGCATGGGTTCGAGCCTCTCATCTGCTCGCTGGAGCGTCGCACAGCCACGGCGTCGAACACGTTCCGGCGCGGAGGTCCGGACCCGCGAAGTGAACGTTTCGCGAAAGCTGTCGCGGGTTCCGGATCGCCCGCCCCGCGTGCGGAAGTGCGTCCGGCCTGGCTCGGTTGCCTTCCCATACCGGAGCGTGCAGGCAGGTGGCCGGACCGGGCGCACCGACGGAATGTGTTCGGGCTCACCGCAGTTTGTCCCGCGTTGCTAGGATGCCGGGGCGCTGGCGTACGCATCCGGCTCCGGTGCCGAGTGTCAGGTGTCGGCGCACCGGCGTGCCGCGGATGGCACGCCGGGCAGGTTGCCGACCGGCGACCGCTGGAGTCCGAGCGCGAAAGCGGCACGACCGGAACGAGTTAGGGGTAGACGGAGTGTTCGAGCTGACCAGGCGGCGCAGCCGGTGGATCCTGGCCGTGTTCGTGGTGCTCGCACTGGCGATGGGCACGCTGAGCGCGACGCTGTTCGACAAAGTGCAGGGCGGCGGGTACATCGACCCCGACAGCGAATCGAGCCGGGCGACCGCGGTGCTGCGCGACACCTTCGGCGAGGCCACCCCGAATTTCGTGTTGCTGGTGCAGACTCGCCGGTCGGTGGACGACGACGCCACGGCCACCGCGGCGACGAATCTGGTCACCGAGCTGAAGTCGGAGTCCGGCGTCGCGGGCGTCACGTCGTACTGGACCGACAAATCGCCCGCGCTGCGCAGCACCGACGGGACCAAGGGCCTGATCGTGGCCAGCATCCTCGGTGAGGAGGCCGACGTCGACAAGCGGGTGGGCGATCTCGCCGACCGATTCGGCGGCACCCACGGCCCACTCGAGGTGCGCGTCGGCGGCTACGCCATGCTGCTGCACGAGACGGTGCAGCAGAGCGAGAAAGACGTCGTTCTGGGCGAATCCATCGCATTCCCGGTCACGCTGATCGCCCTGCTGCTGGTGTTCGGCGGCTTGGTCGCCGCCAGCCTGCCGCTGGTGGTCGCGATGATCACGGTGATGATCACCATGGGCGCGCTGTGGCTGATCGCGAGCGTCACCGATCTGGCGGCCACCGCGACCAACGTCGCCACCTTGCTGGGCCTCGGCTTGGCGATCGACTACAGCCTGCTGATCATCAGCCGCTACCGCGACGAGCTGGTCGCCGGTCAGCAGCCCGCCGCCGCGGTGGCCGCCACCATGCGCTCGGCGGGCCGGACCGTCGCGTTCTCGGCCGTCACGGTCGCCGTCGCGCTGTCGGGCCTGCTGTTCTTCCCGCTGCTGGCCGTGCGGTCGATGGGCTACGCGGGCCTGGCCGTGGCGGTGATCGCCGCGACGGTGTCGCTGACCGTGCTGCCCGCGATCCTGTTCCTGCTCGGCACCAAGATCGACAACGGTCAGTTGTGGTGGTTCCTGCGCGCGGCCCGTCCCGCACCCGGCGAGGGCGCCTGGCACCGCTTGGCGCGGTTCGTGATGATGCGGCCGGTGCCCATCGGCCTCGGGGTCACCGCCCTGCTGCTCGTACTGGGCGCGCCGTTCCTCGGAGTGAATCTCGGCTTCCCCGACGAACGGTCGCTGCCGGAGTCGATGAACAACCGCCAGGTCACCGAGACCATCCAGCGCGACTTCGCCGCCACCGAGCAGAACGGGCTGTTCGTAGTGCTGCCCGAAAGCGCTTACAGCGCCGCAGGCTTGGACGCCTACGCTCGTGAGCTGTCGGAGATCGAGGACGTCCGCCGGGTCGACACCGTCACCGGCAGTTACAGCCACGGCGGTCTGCTCGTCGCGCCAACCGCGGCCGCCGACCGCTTCCGCGCCGAGAACGCCGCCTATCTGACGGTGGTCCCGGACACCACCGATCCCACGGTGCTGGATCGGATCGCCGCCGACGTGCGCGCGACGCCCGCCGCCTCGCCGGTGCTGGTCGGCGGCGTGGCGGCGGCCAACACGGACGCGATCGGCTCGGTCGTCTCGGCGCTGCCGTACGCGTTGGCCTTCGTCGTGCTGATCATGGTGGTGGTCCTGTTCCTGCTCACCGGAAGCGTCGTGCTGCCGCTGCTGGCCGTCGTGCTCAGCTTCCTGAGCCTCACCGCGACTTTCGGCGCGCTGGTCTGGATCTTCCAGGACGGGCACCTGTCCGGGTTGCTCGGCTTCACCGTCACCGGCGACCTCCCGCCGACCGTCCCGGTGATGCTGTTCGGCGTCGCGTTCGGTCTCGCCATGGACTACCAGGTGTTCCTGTTGGCCCGCATCCGCGAGGAGTACCTGCGCACCAGGTCCAACGCGCTGGCCGTCACGTCCGGACTGGAGCGGATCGGCCGGATCGTCACGGCCGCCGCCGTCCTGATCTCACTGGTCTTCCTCGGCTTCCTCGCCTCGGACATCACCTTCATGAAGGCATTCGGCATCGGGCTTCCACTCGCCGTGCTGGTGGACGCGACGCTGGTGCGCGGCTTCCTGTTGCCCGCGGCGATGGAGTTGCTCGGCCACTGGAACTGGTATGCGCCCGGCCCGCTGCGCCGACTGCACGAGCGGTTCGGAATCGAGGAGGCTCCTGCCGCTCCGGCGACCGCGGGGCGCGAGGACTGGCTCCAGCCGGTCCGGCTCTGATTTCGGGGCGATCGGGGCAGGCTCGATCGGATAGGGTCGCTCGGGCGGCTCGGGGAGGCCCACGCGGGGTGGGACGGCTGCTGGGAGATGTGGGAGGGCGACCGCGATGACCTATCCGTCCGGGAAACCGGAGGACGCGCGGTACGCGCCGGACTGGGGAAGCATGTCCCCGCCGAGCGCGTACCCGATGCCGGAGTGGGAAGCGCCGCCCCTGCCGCCGCCGCCCGAGTCCCGAACCGGTGTGGTCGTCGCGCTGGTGATCGGCGTCGTCGCCGTGCTGGTCGCGGTCGGCATCGGAGTGGCGCCGGCGCCGCGCGAGGAAGGGCACCCGCAAGCCGCGGTCGCCACCGCCGAAGCGACCACCCGCGCGGGCGGCGGTACCAGCACGCGACCGGCGAGCCCGTCGTCGCGTGGTGCGCGCCCTTCGGCGGGCCGGTTGAGTTACACGGAGTTCGCGAAGGACTGGGACTTCCGGTTCGATCGCGTCGAACTGCACGCCGAGTGGGTCGACGGCCGCGATCACGCCGACTGCCACCCCATCGAGGCGGCGGGCAAACTCACCGGTCTGGGCTGCGTCTACGCGGCGGAGCTGGTGTACCGCGCCGAAGGCGGCGCGCTGATGCTCACGCAGTTCGTGCTCGGCATGGCCGACGAGGGCCGGGCCGCCGCGGCGAAGGGCCGGTTCACCGACGCCGACCTCGCGCTGCGTCCGGGCAGTTACCTGAAGGGCTACGCCACCGGCAAGTGGAAGGACGGCAGCGAGAAGGAATTCGTGGTGGTGACGCTGGCGACGGCCACCGGCGCGGTCGACGCCGCGGCCGTCGAGAAGTACCTGCGCTACCGGCACGCCGACACCATCGGCGCATTGGCGTTCCGCTAGCGCGGGCGGCTCCCGTTCGCGGTCAGATTCCGCCCGTGGAGAGCAGCCCGCCGTCCACCCGGACCGTCTCGCCGGTGATCCACGCCGCCTCGTCGGAGACCAGGAATCCGATCAAGCGCGCCACGTCCTCCGGGCTGCCCAGCCGCTTCATCGGGTACACGCTCGCGGCGCGCTCCTCGTCGGTCGAGTACAGCGCGTCGGCGAACTTCGTCTTGATCACGCCCGGCGCGACCGCGTTCACCCGGATCTTCGGCCCCAGCTGCCAGGCGAGCTCACCGGTGAGATGGATCAGCGCGGACTTGGACGCGCCGTAGGCGGCGATCACGCCGGTCGAGCGGATGCCCGCGACGCTGGCCACGTTGACCACGGCGCCGCCGTGGTCGCGCATCCACGCCTTGTACGCCTCCTGGATGTAGCCCAGGGCCGCGACCACGTTCACGTCGAAGATCTTGCGCACGGCATCGAGGTCGGCGTCCATCAGGGAGCCGAAGACCGGGTTGATGCCGGTGTTGTTGATCAGGACGTCCAGCGAACCGAACTCCGTGACCGCGCGTTCGACCGCGGCGGATCGATCCTCGGCGACGCCCGAGTTGCCCGCCAGAGCGACGACCTGACCCTGGTGCCCCAGTTCGCGCAGCTCCGCGGCGGCTTCCTCCAGCGGATCCTTCTTCCGCGCGGTGATCAGCACGTTCGCGCCGCGGGCGAGCAACTCCGCCGCGACCGCCTTGCCGATGCCACGGCTGGCCCCCGTGACCAGAGCGCTCTTGCCCAATAGATCGGTACTCATGGCATCGCACGGTAGCGCAGGCCACCGCGGGGGCCGTTATCGCCGTCACATGCGGGGTGCTGGTATGCGGGCGCACCCTGCGCCCCGGGTAAAATCGGTGGTTCTTGTGCGCGTCGGGTCGCACAATCGAGCACGCGTCCAGCACCACGATCCGCGAGGAGAAGTTTGTGATCACCGCGACCGACCTGGAGGTCCGGGCCGGAGTCCGCACCCTGCTGTCCGCTCCCGGACCGGCGCTTCGGGTGCAGGCGGGCGACCGGATCGGGTTGGTCGGGCGCAACGGCGCGGGGAAGACCACCACGCTGCGCATCCTGGCAGGCGAGGGGGAGCCGTACGCGGGCAAGATCCTGCGCTCCAGCGATATCGGTTATCTGCCGCAGGATCCGCGCGAAGGCAACCTCGACGTGCTGGCCCGCGACCGGGTGCTGTCGGCGCGCGGCCTGGACACGCTGATCCGGGAGATGGAGAAGCAACAGGCGCTGATGGCCGAGGTCGCCGACGACAAAGAGCGGGAGAAGGCGGTCCGCAAGTATGGCCGGCTCGAAGAACGCTTCTCGGCGCTGGGCGGTTACGTCGCCGAGAGCGAGGCGGCGCGCATCTGCCACAGCCTGGGTCTGCCCGACCGCGTGCTCGGTCAGCCGCTGCGCACCTTGTCCGGCGGACAGCGGCGCCGAATCGAATTGGCGCGCATCCTGTTCGCCGCCTCCGACGGCAGCGGCGGGCGGTCGGACACCATCTTGCTGCTGGACGAGCCGACCAACCATCTCGACGCCGACTCGATCACCTGGCTGCGTGGTTTCCTGCAGAACCACGACGGCGGCCTGATCGTCATCAGCCACGACGTGGACCTGCTCGCCGACGTGGTGAACAAGGTGTGGTTCCTGGACGCGGTGCGCGGCGAGGCCGACGTCTACAACATGGGCTGGAAGAAGTACCTGGACGCGCGCGCCACCGACGAGCAGCGCAGGCGGCGGGAACGCGCGAACGCCGAGAAGAAGGCGAGCGCGCTGCGCGCCCAGGCGGCCAAGCTCGGCGCCAAGGCCACGAAAGCGACTGCGGCACAGAACATGGCCAAGCGCGCCGATCGCCTGCTGGCCGAACTCGACGACGTGCGCGTCGCCGACAAGGTCGCCAGGATCAAGTTCCCCGAGCCCGCCGCCTGCGGCAAGACGCCGCTGATGGCGGAGAACCTGACCAAGGTCTACGGCTCGCTGGAGATCTTCACCGGCGTCGACCTCGCGATCGACCGCGGTAGCCGGGTGGTGGTGCTGGGGCTCAACGGCGCGGGAAAGACGACGCTGCTGCGCCTGCTCGCCGGAGTCGAGCAGCCGACGGCGGGTGGTCTGGTGCCGGGGCACGGTCTGAAGGTCGGTTACTTCGCCCAGGAGCACGACACCCTGGACGACAACGCCACCGTGTGGGAGAACATCCGCCACGCCGCGCCGGACGCCGGTGAGCAGGAGCTGCGCGGCCTGCTCGGCGCGTTCATGTTCTCCGGCCCGCAGCTCGACCAGCCCGCGGGCACGCTCTCGGGCGGTGAGAAGACCCGTCTCGCGCTGGCCGGACTGGTCTCCTCGGCGGCGAACGTGTTGCTGCTGGACGAGCCGACGAACAATCTCGACCCGGTGTCGCGGGAACAGGTTCTCGACGCCTTGCGCACCTATGCGGGCGCGGTGGTGCTCGTGACCCACGACCCGGGTGCAGCGGAGGCGTTGTCTCCGGAACGTGTGATCCTGCTCCCGGACGGGACAGAAGACCATTGGTCGGCCGAATATCTGGAACTTATTCAGCTCGCGTGAGATTCATCACAGGTACCCGTTGATCACGGCCTGCTGAGTGCTTAGCCTGGAAAGACGCTGCTCGGCGACTCGGAGGAAGCCATGAGCGACAGGCCACAGAGCAAGGCCACATTGGGTAAGGGCACACGCGTCACAGGCAAGTCACGCGATCGCCTACAAACCCAGTTGAAGAAACAGTACGAGGCCGGTGCGAGCATCCGGTCACTGGCGCGGTCCACCGGCCGCTCCTACGGTTTCATCCACAACGTCCTCGTGGAGTCGCATGTGCAGCTCCGCAGCCGGGGTGGAGCCAATCGCCGCAAGAGCCCATAGCGCCGCAACGGCGCGCTTTGCCGCCGGACGGCTACGCGGCCGCCCCGGGCGGAGCCCCCAACCGGATCGACGTCGACGCCCCCGAACTGGATGTCTACCTCGCCGAGCTGCACGGCGGCGTCGATGCCAGGTCCTCGGGCGCATCTCGGCGATCGAGTGGAACCGCAACGCAATTCAGCGGCGCTCGCGCCGTTGGTCGTCGCGCGGGACCCCGTCCAGCGACGGGCTTCGGCTGCTGTTGTCGTCCGGTGGAGCGCCGCTGCGCGGCGAATGCGGGGCCGCCGTTGCCGCATACCGTGGCGTTCCCGGTCTCGATATCGTGCCGCCGGACCTGTGACCGGGTTCAGTAGCCCTCCACCATGCCGTCACCGTCCACCAGCAGGTTGGCCAAGCTGCGAAAGATCGGCAGCCCGGTCTTGATCTCCAGGTAGGCGAACTGGCCCTGCGGGTTGACCTCCAGGAAGTAGTACTCGCCATCACGGCCGAGCCGAATGTCGAGCACGCCGAAGGACAATCCGAGTGCGCCCATCAGCGTGGCCAGTGACTTGCTCACCGAGGCGGGCAGGTGATCGTGCGCGAAATCGACCGACGTGTCCAAGCGGGAGTCGACCTTGCCGACGCCCGCTTGGGAGTCGATGCGCACGGTCCATTCGACCCCGTCCACCCACACCACGCGCAGATCGCAGGTGGCGTCGACGTAGTCCTGGAAGGTGGTCGGCGCCGAGCGGATCGCGGCCAGCCTGCCGAAATCGTCCCTGGAGATGATCCTGGTCTCGGCGAACTCCGCCCGGCTGGTGCCGGTGCGCTTGTAAACCACCGGACCGGGCCGGGATTCGACGAAGCTGCGCGCCTCGTCCGGATCGTTGGTGATCAACGTCTCCGGCACCGCGAACCCGGCCCGCAGCGCCGTCTCCAGCTGGACGATCTTGCGTGCCGCGGTGCGGTCGGCGCCCGGGTCGTTGACCCAGTGAGCGGGGATGGACCAGAGCAGCCCTTGAATGAATCCGTCGCACTCGGCCTGGCGAAACTCGTTGTCCGAGGCGCGGACACCCGCGGGCACCCGCGCGGGATGCGGGCGCCGCCACCACACCGACCGCACGTCGTCGAGGCCGATCAGGTGCGACAGCGAGCGTGTGGTGCCGAGCCGGTCCAGCCGGAAGCTGCCGGACTCCTGGGGGAAATCGCGCAGGTCGAGGTGGATCGGGCCGAGCCCGTGGTGTTCTCGCAGCGTCGCCGCCATCGCGGTGGCGTGTAGATCATCGGATTCGGACACGATCAGGACCGAACCGCGCCGGCGTGCGGCCATCCGCCTGCCGCTCAGTCGAGGCTGTCGCAGTTGATGCCGTCGTCGCTGCCGTTCATCGACTTGGTCTGGCAGTAGGTGAACGTCGCACCGCTCGCACCCGGGCAGTCGACGAGTTGCAGCCGGTCGGCCCAGGTTTCGGTGAGCCGGCGCAACTGCTCGTCGCCGAGCGCCTCCGACGGTGACTCCGGGATGGTCATCGGCCGATCGACCAGGTCGATCCGCAGCCTGCGGGTGAAATCGGCGGTGGCGCCCGCGCGAATGTCCACCAGCACCGGGCGCCCGTCCTGATCGGCGTGGGGCGCCGCGGAATCGACCACGCGCAGGACATCGGACCGACTGAAGGTCCACGTTCCCTCGGCGACGCGCACGCTGATCTGCCGGTCCGATTCCGCGACCAGCAGACCCTGGAGCGGAGGAACGCGGTCACCCCTCGGCGTCGTCCCGGGAAGGTGGATTGCGTCGGTCATAGCCGTTTCTCCGATCTGCTCGCGATTTGCCACGACCCCCAAGCGTGTGAGCGATCATATCGCGATGAGCGGCGTTATCGGCTCGGATCGCGAGATTTCCCGGCCTGTGGCAAACCGAATTCCGATTCATAACGCCCGAGTACCGAAAGTTTTCCGGTAGCCTGGAAATACTGAGATGGCAATCGAGAAGCTAATCTCCCGTGAGGCGCGGATGCTGCTCATAGCCCGATATTGGCGGCTGTGCATCTGTACTCTCGTCCTGCTGAGCGCAGGTGGCCCGCGACGACGGCTGCTGTGCGGCATCGTATTTCCTCCCGCGCCGCGCCGTGCTCGACTCGCTCCGAATTGATTGCCCGCGAGCGGATTCGGAGGGGCGCCGACTTCACTTCCGGTTCGCGTTGCGCTCCGCCCACCAAGCGGGGGCGTCGACGAAGTGGTTGTCGAACTCGTCCTGAGCGGCGGCGAGATCGGTCATCGGGGATTCGCCCGCGGCGATTCGTTCCAGCAGCCGGAAGTACTCGAAGCGCTGCACGCCGGGCGTGAGCGCGATGAGGATCCGTGCCGTGCTCTCCGGTGCGGCGCCGAAGGCGTGCGGCATGAATTTCGGGACCACGATCGAACCACCCGCGCCGACGGTGACGATGCGGTCACCGGCGAGCAGTTGCAGTTCGCCGTCCGCGACATAGAACAGTTCGTCGGAAAGCGTGTGATAGTGCGGCGCCGCGCCGTCCGCTCCACGGTCCATGTCGACCTCGAGTGTGCTCAGCCCGCCGCCCGCCTCCTTGGCATCGATCAGCAGGCGCATGGTGACAGACGTGGTACGCAGGGTCTCCGCATCCTGCGGCTGACGGATCGCGACGTCCTTGCGTGGCGCGGGAATGGCCATCGGAGCCTCCGTATTAGTTCGGTGATTGATAATTTGCTAGCGAACTATATCGTGCCGAATAAGATCCTGTCCATGACCGAGCGGAAAACGGACGCCGTGGACGCGATCGTGGCGCAGTGGCAGCGGGAACGACCCGACCTGGATCTCGAGGCGATGGCCGTGGCCGGACGTCTGGGCAGGCTGTTGGTGGTGGCGCAGCGTGAGATCGAGGCGGTGTTCGGCAAGCACGGCCTGCAGCGCGGCGAATTCGACGTACTCGCCGCGCTCCGTCGTTCGGGCGCGCCGTTCGAACTCAGCCCGTCGGTGCTCGCCGACACGCTGATGTTGTCCAGGGCGGGCATGACCGGACGGCTGGACCGGCTGGAGTCGGCGGGACTGGTGCGGCGCGTCGCGGACGCGCGGGACCGCAGGGCGGTGCGCGTCGGCCTCACCGAGGCGGGACGGGAATTGGTCGACACCGTGGTCACCGAGCACACCGCGAACGAGGCGCGGATGCTGTCCGTGCTCACCGCGGGGGAGCGACGGGAACTGGACCGGCTCGCGCGAATCCTGCTCAGCAGCATGGAACCGGACGCGTAGCCGCGGTAGCTCACGCATCCTTCGATCCGCCGAATCGCGCTCTACTTGGGCGAACTCGTGCCGCGATGAGGTAGCCCGATACTCGTGCCGAGTGGGCGTCCCTGCTCTACCTTGAGATTCCGTGCCGAAGGGGTCGGTGCGGTGGGCAAGGAGGCCACGATGATCGACATCATCACTCTCCGCGGCACCGGGGAGCCGCGCAACTCCGACGGAACGCCCGCGGGCATGCTGCACGACGTCGTGAAACTACTCGACACCGGGAAATTCAGCTGCTTCGAACCGGATTGGCCCGCTTCCGTCGGCCCCGTGCCGGAGGTCTGGGGTCCTTCGCTGGAGACGTCGGTACGGCTCGGCATCGCCGCCGGCGTGCGGGCGATCCAGGACTCGCCGAACGTCTGCGGCCTGCTGAGTTATTCGCTCGGCGGCATCTGCGCCAGCCGGATCCTGGAGGGCGTGCGGTCCGGGAAGTACAAGAACACCGACGGAACGCCGCTGGAGATCGCCTTCGTGGTGAACATCGCCAACCCGCTGCGCCGAGCCGGGCAGTCGGTCGGAAACCTCTGCCCGGCGAATACGTTCGGCCTGCACGGGCAGCGCGGCGCGTGGCCCGCGTCGATCGACGTCCGCGAGTACGCGAATCCCGGCGACATCATCACCGCGTCGCCCGCGGATTCGCCGTTGCGCGTCATCGACGTGGGTATCTCGCCGTTCTCGTTCGTGGAGGGCGCTCGGATCGGCAACGTCGCGCCGCTGATCTTCGCCGAACTGCTCGAAGTCCTGCTGCGCGACCCGATCGGGAACCTCGAGCGCTACACGACGGCCGTACGCGGCGTCATCGGCTATCTGACCCCGTGGCCCGACGGTCAGCACGTGCTCTATTCCGGACGGAACATGCCGGGGACGAACGTGCTGTGGACCACGCACGCCGCGGAGTACCTCAACGCGGCGTACTAGCCGCCCTCACTGCTTGCGTCGGACCGACGCCTCGACCAGATCCAATACGGCGGAAAGGTTCTCGTTGGTGTGGCCGGAGGCGATCCGGGCGATCAAACCGTCGAGGACGAGGTCGAGGTAGCCGAGCAGCACGTCGGTGGGCACATCGTCGCGCAGCGCGCCCGCGGCCTTACGACGTTCCAGGCGGGCCAAGGTGGCGGCGGTGAGTTCGGCCGAACGCTGGGTCCAGCCCGCCCGGAATTCGGGGTCGGTGCGCAGCCTGCGGGCGATCTCCAAACGCGTTCCGAGCCAGTTGAACTGCTCGGGGTGGGCGAGCATGTCGCGCATCACCTGCACGATGCCCTGATTGGCCGCGACATCGGCCATGCGTTCGGCGTCTTCCTGGGCGAGGGCGAGAAACAGCGCGTCCTTGTCCCGGAAGTGGTGGAAAATGGCTCCCCTGGACAGCCCGATCTCTTCCTCGAGGCGGCGCACGGTGGCGCCGTCGTAGCCGTACTCGGCGAAGCAGCGGCGTGCTCCGTCGAGGATCTGGCTGCGCCGGGCGGCGAGGTGATCGTCACTGACCTTGGGCACGGAATCCTCCAGCGGGGAAACACGGACCCCCGCGTCGGCGGTAGACCGACGCGGGGGTTGTCCGACACGAGACTTCAGTGGCGCGAACACGCGCCACCGAAGGTGGCGCGATCAGGCACGGATCATGTTGCGCAGCACGTACTGCAGGATCCCGCCGTTGCGGTAGTAGTCGGCCTCGCCGGGGGTGTCGATGCGGACCACCGCGTCGAAGGTGATCTTGTCACCGTTCTCCTTGGTGGCCGTGACCTTCAGGGTCTTCGGGGTGGCACCCTCGTTGAGCTGGGTGATGCCCTCGATGTCGAAGGTCTCGGTGCCGTCCAGCTTCAGCGACGCGGCCGACTCGCCCGCCGGGAACTGCAGCGGGATGACGCCCATGCCGATGAGGTTGGAGCGGTGGATGCGCTCGAACGACTCGGTGATGACGGCCTTCACACCCAGCAGGCTGGTGCCCTTGGCGGCCCAGTCGCGCGAGGAGCCCGAACCGTATTCCTTGCCGCCGAGCACGACCAGCGGGACGCCCGCGGCCTGGTAGTTCTGCGAGGCGTCGTAGATGAACGCCTGCGGGCCGCCCTCCTGGGTGAAGTCGCGGGTGTAGCCACCCGAGACGTCGTCGAGGAGCTGGTTGCGCAGCCGGATGTTGGCGAAGGTGCCGCGGATCATCACCTCGTGGTTGCCGCGCCGCGAGCCGTAGGAGTTGTAGTCCTTGCGCTCGACGCCGTTGGCCTCCAGGTACTGCGCGGCCGGGGTGCCGGGCTTGATGTTGCCCGCCGGGGAGATGTGGTCGGTGGTGACCGAGTCGCCGAGCAGCGCGAGCACCCGGGCGCCCTTGATGTCGGTGACCGGCTCCGGGGTCTGCGGCATGCCTTCGAAGTACGGAGGCTTGCGCACGTAGGTCGACTCGGCGTCCCACTCGAAGGTCTTGCCCTCCGGGGTGGGCAGGCTGCGCCAGCGCTCGTCACCCCGGAACACGTCCTTGTAGTCCTCGAGGAACATGTCGCGGCTGATGACCCGGTCGATGGTGTCCTGGATCTCCTGCGGCGAAGGCCAGATGTCCCTCAGGAAGACGTCGTTGCCCTCGGTGTCCTTGCCCAGCGGGTCGTTCTCGAAGTCGAAGTCCATGGTTCCCGCGAGCGCGTAGGCGATGACCAGCGGCGGGGAGGCCAGGTAGTTCATCTTCACGTCGGGGGAGATGCGGCCTTCGAAGTTACGGTTGCCCGACAGCACCGCGGTGACGGTGAGGTCGTTGTCGTTGACCGCCTTGGAGATCTCCTCCGGCAGCGGGCCGGTGTTGCCGATGCAGGTGGCGCAACCGAACGCGACCAGGTTGAAGCCCAGCTTGTCCAGGTACGGCCACAGGCCCGCCTTCTCGTAGTAGCCGTTGACCACCTGCGAACCAGGAGCCATGGACGTCTTCACCCACGGCTTGCGGGCCAAGCCCTTCTCCACCGCGTTGCGGGCCAGCAGGGCCGCGCCGAGCATGACCGACGGGTTGGAGGTGTTGGTGCAGGAGGTGATCGAGGCGACCACGACGGCGCCGTGGTCGAGCACGAAGTCGCCGTACTCCTCGCTGCGCACCGTCACCGGCTTGGACGGACGGCCCTCGGCGCCGTTGGCGGCCGATACCAGCGACTCGGCGCCGTCGTCGGCGAAGGACAGCACGGCAGGGTCGCTCGCGGGGAAGGACTCCTCGACGGCCTCGTCCAGCTTGCTGTGCGGGGTGTCGGCGGCGGGGCCGCTCTCCGCGTCGTTGGTGTAGTTGTGGATGTCCTTGCGGAACGCGATCTTGGACTCCGACAGCAGGATCCGGTCCTGCGGGCGCTTCGGGCCCGCGATGGACGGCACCACGGTGCTCAGATCGAGTTCGAGGTATTCGGAATAGGCGGGCTCGGAGTCGGCGTCGTGCCAGAGGCCCTGCTCCTTGGCGTACGCCTCGACCAGCGCGACCTGCTCGTCGGAGCGGCCGGTCAGGCGCAGGTAGTCGACGGTCACGTCGTCGATCGGGAAAATCGCTGCGGTGGAACCGAATTCGGGGCTCATGTTGCCCAGGGTGGCGCGGTTGGCCAGCGGCACCTCGGCCACGCCCTTGCCGTAGAACTCGACGAACTTGCCGACCACGCCGTGCTTGCGCAGCATGTCGGTGACGGTGAGCACGACGTCGGTGGCGGTCACGCCCGGCTGGATCTCACCGGTCAGCTTGAAGCCGACGACGCGCGGGATCAGCATCGAGACGGGCTGGCCGAGCATGGCCGCCTCGGCCTCGATGCCGCCGACGCCCCAACCGAGGACGCCGAGGCCGTTGACCATGGTGGTGTGCGAGTCGGTGCCGACACAGGTGTCGGGGTAGGCCTGGCCGTTGCGGACCATGACGACGCGGGCCAGGTGCTCGATGTTGACCTGGTGCACGATGCCGGTGCTCGGCGGGACGACCTTGAAGTCGTCGAACGCGGTCTGGCCCCAGCGCAGGAACTGGTAGCGCTCGCCGTTGCGCTGGTATTCGATGTCGACGTTGCGCTCGAAGGCGTCGGCGCGGCCGAAGACGTCGATGATGACGGAGTGGTCGATGACCATCTCGGCGGGGGCGAGGGGGTTCACCTTGTCCGGGTCGCCGCCCAGGGTGGCCACGGCCTCGCGCATGGTGGCCAGGTCCACGATGCACGGCACGCCGGTGAAGTCCTGCATGATGACGCGGGCGGGCGTGAACTGGATCTCGGTGTTCGGCTGCGCCGTGGGATCCCAGCTCGCGATGGCGCGGATGTGATCGGCGGTGATGTTGGCGCCGTCCTCGGTGCGGAGGAGATTCTCCGCGAGGACCTTCAGTGCGTACGGGAGTTTCTCGGTGCCGGGCACGGCGGAGAGGCGGAAGATCTCGTAGGAGTTGCTTCCCACCTCGAGGGTGCCCTTGGCGCCGAAAGTATCGATACTTGTCGTCACGTCAGCTCCACTCGTCTGTGCGGGTGGCCACCGGCGGGGCTGTGCCGGCGGCCGAGTCTTCGGAGGTGCTCCGGCGCCGCTCCGGCGCTGGTTCCTCGCGCCTACGACCTTAACAGTACGCTTGTCCTGTGAAACACCAGGGGGCGGTTCGGCGTGCCGCGCGCGCGAGATGCGACACTCCGTCGCGTACTGTGCTTTCGAGCCAGCAAGGGGGATCTTGCTCGCCCTGCAGTGTTGGATGCCCGTCGCTTCGGTTGCCGATGCGGCTCGACAGACCGGATGGAAGATGACCGCCCCGCACAACTCGGTTTTCACCCCTATGGCCGCCGAATTGCCGCCGAATGTCACCGCCGACACCGTGCGCTCGCTCAACGCCGATCTGGCCGACGATCACGTCGCGACACTGACCGGTAAGGACAAGAAGGAACTGGCCGCCATCGCCGCGGAGGCGCGATCGCAAGGAATCCCGCTGAGCATCGTGGTCGTCCCCGGCAATCCAGGACACGACTCGAGCCTACGGGACTTGGCCACCGAGGTGGGTAAGACGCAGCACGGCACCGTGGTCGTTCTCAGCGACGACTGGGTGGGCACCTACAGCGACACGATCAGCCGTGTGCGGCTGGAGTGGGCCGAGGACGCCGCCAAGGGCACGCAGGGTAAGAGCGGAGAAGCCGCGAGCATCTTCACCGCCCGCTTGGAGACGCCGGAGTCGATGTCCTGGACTGCCATCACCTGCGCGCTGCTGGGTGGAACGGTGGCGGTCATCGCCGGACTGTACTGGGTCAAGGTCCGGCGGGCGGCGGCCGACGGACCGGAGCGTGTGGCGAGCGCCCGGCGGACACCGGACGGCGAGTCGTCCGACGCGCGCGCCATCTGAGGTCGCGGCGCCTTTCTGCGAAGCCGGCTGCGGCCGATTCGACATTCTCGTGGTATCACCGCGCCGGTAACGGCGTGGTTGTCCATCGCCACTCGGCCCCGAGCGCGGGACCTCTACGTGTCGCAGGCGTGCGTCGCTGACACCGCCTTCGCTCGATGCGAAGCCGAGCTGTGTCCGATCTGGGGCGAAATCGGGTCGTCAGCATCCAGGTAGCTAATTTTCCGAACGGTTGGTCTGTTGCGTTCGAAGAAAGCGTGGCGCGCAGTACAGCAAATTTCTAGCAATGAAGAAGATGTGGGCGGCAACTAGGTCGATGCCGTTTTGTCGGTGACGTAAGTGTCGTACGGTTCGAATGGTCCCTGATGGGGAATAAGTGTTCCCAGAGGCCATCTGTCGACCACAGTGCATCCTGGTTCGCCTGATGCCCTCGAGGATTGCAGGAATCCGGTCCTTGGAGGTGTGATGCGCAACAACGGCGGGCTCACCAACTGGCGCCGACTATCGGTCGCTGTGGGGTTGCTGATTGCGGTCGTTGTAGTGGTCACGACTGGACCTGTCGCTGCTGTGCCACCGCCTCCGCCAAATCCCAGCGACGGCGAGATCGCCCAGGCGGGCGCGCAGGTGGACGCCGGTGTCGCCGAGGTCGGCACCCTGATCAACCAGGTCGCCGTGGTCGATCAGCAACTGGGGCAACTCGACGACGCCGTCGCGCAGCGCCGGGAGGACGTCAACCGAGCGCTGGTGGACCTGCAGACCGCGCGCGACGCCGCCGACGCGGCCGCCGTCGTGGTGGTGGACACCCAGCTCGACCTCGCCGATGCCGCGGCCAAGGTGGGCCAGGCGCGACGCAACTTCGATCAGTTCGCCACCCAGGCCTATACCAATCCGGGCTCCGGCTCGATGGTCACCTACCTCGCCGCGGCCACCCCCGCGGTCGCACTGGACCGGGCCCAGCTCCTCGAGCTGGTCTCCAAAAATCGTCAGCAGGTGCTGGACGGTCTGCGGCGCGCGCAGATCGATCAAGGCAACAAGAACTCCACCGCGCGGCGGGCGAAATCGGACGCCGACACGGCCGCCGCCGTCGCCGCCGCGCGCAGGGCCGACGCCGAGAACGCGGTCGCGGCGGCGAAGGCCGAACTCGACCGGCAGACCGCCCAGCGCGACGACCTGCTGCGGCGGCGCCAGGATGCGCAGGGCAGGCTGGATCAAGCGCGGCAGAACGTGGCCGGCCTGCAGGACCAGCGTGACGCGTACCTGGCCTGGGACGCCATGCGCAAGGTGGAGGAAGCGGCGGTGCGTGCCGCCGCGGCGGCGGCCGCCGCGCGCGCGGCCGCCGACCAGGCCGCTCGCGATCGCGCCGCCGAACTCGGCACCGGAAAACGCCCGCACACTCAGCTGGAGGACGCGCCGCCACCGCGACGGAGCGCGCCACGACCGAAGTCGCCACCGGTCGAAGGCTCCGCGGCGATCGAGATCGTGGTCGATCGCGCCATGTCACAGCTCGGCGTCACCTACGCCTGGGGTGGCGGCGACGAGGACGGGCCGACCCGCGGCATCCGGGACGGCGGCGTCGCCGACAGTTACGGGGACTTCGAGAAGGTCGGCTTCGACTGCTCGGGGTTGATGGTCTACGCGTTCGCGGGCGTCGGGGTCTCGCTGCCGCACTACAGCGGCTACCAATACAACGCGGGCACCCGGGTGCCGGTCGGCGATCGCGAGCGCGGCGACATGCTGTTCTGGGGGCCGAACGGCAGCCAGCACGTGGCGCTGTATCTCGGCGACGGGAAGATGGTGGAGGCGCCGGAATCCGGCGACGTGGTGAAGGTGTCCCCGGTCCGCGAGGGCGGCATCATGCCGTTCGCGGTGCGCGTCGTCTCCTGATATCGGACATTCCGGGTGCCCCGCCCGGCCGGAGGACCGCGGAAATTCCCATTCTGTCGGGTCCGGTTGCGGCACAGGCGGTGATTACCTGGAATAGTTGTGGCAGCACGCACAGGACCAAGGCGAAAGCGGGGATGTTGGTGACTTCGACGGACGGTGTGAGCGGAGCGAACTCGGCGAAGGATGCGCCGGTCTCGACGCCCAGCACCCTCGAGCGTGACGTCCAGACCCTGGAGAAGGCGATCTACGAGGTCAAGCGGGTGATCGTGGGCCAGGATCGCCTGGTCGAACGACTGCTCGTGGGCGTGCTCGCACGTGGTCACGTTCTGCTCGAAGGTGTCCCCGGCATCGCGAAGACCCTCGCCGTGGAGACCTTCGCCAGGGTGGTCGGCGGCTCGTTCGCCCGCGTGCAGTTCACGCCCGACCTGGTGCCCACCGACCTCATCGGTACTCGCATCTACCGGCAGGGCCGCGAAGAGTTCGACACCGAACTCGGCCCGGTCGTCGCCAACTTCGTGCTCGCCGACGAGATCAACCGCGCGCCCGCCAAGGTGCAGTCGGCGCTGCTCGAGGTGATGGCCGAGCGGCACGTGTCGATCGGCGGCAAGACCTACCCGATGCCCGACCCGTTCCTGGTCATGGCGACGCAGAACCCGATCGAGAGCGAGGGCGTGTACCCGCTGCCCGAAGCGCAGCGCGACCGCTTCTTGTTCAAGGTCGTCGTCGACTACCCCTCCGTGGAGGAGGAGCGCGAGATCATCTACCGGATGGGCGTCACCCCGCCGGAGGCGAGCCGGATCCTGGAGCCGGAGGACTTGATCCGTCTGCAGAAGGTCGCGGCCAACACCTTCGTGCACCACGCCTTGGTCGACTACGTGGTCCGGGTGATCGCGGCGACCCGCAAACCGGCCGAGTTCGGCATGCAGGACGTGGCCAGCTGGATCTCCTACGGCGCGTCGCCGCGCGCCAGCCTCGGCATCATCGCCGCGGCCCGCGCCGTCGCGCTCATCCGGGGCCGCGATTACGTGGTGCCGCAGGACGTCGTCGAAGTGATCCCGGACGTGTTGCGCCATCGCCTGGTGCTGTCCTACGACGCGCTCGCCGACGAGATCAGCCCGGAGGACGTCATCAAGCGCGTTCTGCAGACCGTCGGCCTGCCACAGGTCGCCCCGCAGGCCGTCGCGCCCGGCGTGCCCGCCGCGCCGCCGCAGGGCGCCCCGCAGCAGGTTCCCCAGCCGCCGTCGCCGCAGCAGGCCGTGCCCCAGCCGCCCAACGGGCAGCAGTCGCAGCCCGCGGGCACCGTTCCGCCGAAGTGACCTCGGCATCGGATCGGGTCGCGCCAGTGCCGACGTCGCCGTCCCACGCACCGCCGTCCTTCCACGCGGGGGAGTTGACCGACCCCAGGCTCACGGTCGCGCTCAAGACTCTCGAACTCACCGTGCGCCGCAGGCTCGACGGCGTGCTGCACGGCGATCACCTCGGTCTCATCCCAGGTCCCGGCTCCGAGCCGGGTGAGGCGCGCGCCTACCAACCGGGCGACGACGTGCGCCAGATGGATTGGTCGGTCACCGCCCGCACCACTCATCCGCACGTGCGGCAGATGATCGCCGACCGGGAGCTGGAGACCTGGATGGTGGTCGATCTGTCGGCCAGCCTCGACTTCGGCACCGCCGCCTGCCAGAAGCGTGATCTCGCCATCGCCGCCGCGGCCGCCATCACCCATCTGACCAGTGGCGGCGGCAACCGGATCGGTGCGGTCGTCGCCACCGGCGAACGGTTGACCCGCATCCCGGCGCGCGGCGGGCGCGTCCACGCCCAGTCGCTGCTGCGCGGCATCGCGACCACACCGCACGCGCGCGACGGCGTGCGCGGCGACCTGCGCGCCGGCATCGAATCGCTGCGCCGTCCGCAGCGCAAACGTGGACTCGCGGTGATCATCAGCGATTTCCTGGGTGACATCGATTGGCAGCGCTCGCTGCGCGCGATCTCGGCCAGGCACGATCTGCTCGCGGTCGAGGTGCTCGACCCGCGCGACCTCTCCCTGCCCGACATGGGCGACGTCGTACTGCACGACCCGGAGACCGGGCGCACCCGCGAGTTCAGCGTGACCTCCGCGCTGCGCGCCGATTTCGCGGCTGCCGCGCAGCGCCACCGGCAGCAGGTCGAACAGGCCCTGCGCAGCTGTGGCGCTCCGGTGCTCACCTTGCGAACCGATCGGGACTGGATCGCCGACGTGGTCCGGTTCGTGTCCACCCGGCGCCACAGCTTCGGCGCCCCGACCGGGCGGGTGCCACGCCAGTGAGTATTTCGCATTTCACCGCACAGATCTGGCTGGGATTCCTCGTCGTCATCGCGCTGATCGCGCTCGGCTACGTCCTGGTGCAGCGCAACCGGCGCAAGCACATGTTGAAGTTCACCAACATGGCGCTGCTGGAGAAGGTCGCTCCGTCGCGGCCGAGCGCGTTCCGGCATGTGGCCGTCGCGCTGCTGCTGGTCGGCCTGGTGTTCCTCACCGTCGCCGCGGCCGGACCGACCGCGGTCAAGAAGGTGCCGCGCAACCGCGCGACCGTCATGCTGGTGATGGACGTGTCGCTGTCGATGGAGGCGACCGACGTCGCCCCGAGCCGCATCCAGGTCGCCAAGAAGGCGGGCAAGGAGTTCGTCGACGGACTGCCCGAGGGCGTGAACATCGGCTTCGTCACCTTCGCGGGCACCGCCTCGGTGATGGTCTCGCCCACGACGAACCACGAATCGGTCAAAGCCGCGATCGACAATGTGCGGCTGGCCGAGCGCACCGCTACCGGTGAAGGCATTCTCACCGCGCTGCAGGCGATCGAGACGCTCGCCACGGTGCTCGGTGGCGCCCAGGAGCCACCGCCTGCCAGGATCGTGCTGATGTCGGACGGTAAGCAGACCGTTCCGGATTTCAAGGACGTCGACAACCCCCGGCACGAGTATGTCGCCGCCCGGCTCGCCAAGAGCAAGAACGTCCCCATCTCGACCATTTCCTTCGGCACTCGCTGGGGCGTCGTCGAGATCCCCCGGGAGGACGGCAGTAAGGACCAGGTACGCGTCGAGGTGGACGACGACGCCATGCGCGAGATAGCGCGACTGTCCAGCGGGGAGTTCTACACCGCGTCGTCCTTGCAGGAGTTGACCAAGGTGTACGACACCTTGGAGCAACAGATCGGGTACGAGCTGACCAGAGGCGACGCCAGTCGTCCGTGGCTGCTGCTCGGACTGGTGGTCGTCGCGGCGGGAGTGGTCATCGGTCTGGTGTATCGCCAGCGTTTGCCTTAGCGCTACGAACAGCAAGGCGCGCAGGCGATTACACGGGCCATGGCCGGGAAAGTGTGTTACCGTGCCCAGGACGGGCGGTAAGGGAGTGCCGCCCTCCATTTGGGGAGGAATCATGCGAATTTCTGCAATCGTCACCGCAATCGCGTTCGCCGCGCTGGCTTTTGTCGTGGCTCCGCTTCCGGAAGCTTCAGCGGCAGGCTGTCCAACCGGCAGTCTGTGTCAGTACTCCGGTGTCGGTTTTTCCGGTACGGCGAAGGTGGTCACGCTCAACACCAAGAACTTCCGGAACTACTGCGGACCGGCGGGAGATCCGAGCACCAGATCGGTGATCAACAACACGAACGTCGAGTTGCTGTTCAGCTCCGGTTCCAACTGTGGCGGCGGACAACCGTACCGTTACGTGGGGCCGGGTAAGCAGGTGGAGGATCTGGGGTTCGACGCGCTGTCCGTGACTTGGTGCCCCAGCTGCTGAGCAGTGCCTCTCGCGTCGCTCGCCGAAGGTGAGTGAAAGGCGGCGCATCGATCGAATGCCGACCGGCCGGTGGTGTCCTGCACACCACCGGCCGGTCCGCGTGATCGGGCTTCGTTTCGCGCTGTCATTGTGGCGTTTCACGAACGCGGCCGGGCTCGGATGGCGGTCGGACGAACGTGGCGGCCCGGTCGTTGCCTGCCGATTCGACCAGGTAGGTTGAACCCCATGTCGAACATCACATCCCGGTCGGTCCTGGTGACCGGCGGAAACCGCGGCATCGGACTCGCGGTCGCGCAGCGTCTGCTTGCCGACGGTCACAAGGTGGCCGTCACGCATCGTGGCTCGGGGGTGCCGGACGGCCTGTTCGGTGTGAAATGCGATGTGACCGACAGCGAATCGGTGGACGGCGCCTTCGCCGAGGTGGAGGCGCACCAGGGTCCGGTCGAGGTGCTGGTGGCCAACGCGGGCATCACCGACGACACGCTGCTCATGCGGATGAACGAGGAGCAGTTCACCCGGGTGCTCGACGCCAATCTGACCGGTGCGTTCCGGTGCGCCAAGCGCGCGAACCGCGCCATGCTGCGCGCGCGCTGGGGCCGGATGATCTTCCTCGGCTCGGTGGTCGGCATGAGCGGCCAAGCCGGTCAGATCAACTACGCCTCCTCCAAGGCCGGTGTGATCGGTCTGGCCCGCTCGATCACCCGCGAGCTCGGCTCGCGCTCGATCACCGCGAATGTCGTCGCCCCGGGTTTCATCGAGACCGACATGACCGCCGACCTGCCCGAGGACGTGCGCGACATGGCCAAGAAGTTCATCCCCTTGCAGCGGCTGGGCCAGCCGGAGGACATCGCGGCCGTGGTCAGCTTCCTGGCTTCCGAGGACTCCGCCTACGTCTCCGGCGCCGTCATCCCGGTCGACGGCGGCATGGGCATGGGCCACTGACCACACCGAACGCGTAGCGCGGCCGGTCCAGGCCGCCCGCAGCCAACCCCACATTCGAATTTCAGGAGAACCGAGAACTCATGGGCGGACTGCTCGAAGGCAAGACCATCCTGGTCACGGGCATCATCACCGACTCGTCGATCGCGTTCCACGCGGCGGCTGTCGCGCAGGAGCAGGGCGCGAAGGTGCTCATAACCGGCATCCCGGAGCGGCTGCGGCTGATCGACCGGATCGCCAAACGCCTGCCCCAGGAGGTCCCGCCGGCCATCGGGCTCGACGTGACCAGCGAAGAGGATCTCGCAGGCCTGGCCGACAAGCTGCGGGAACTGGCTCCGCAGGGGATCGACGGGGTGCTGCACTCGATCGCGTTCGCGCCACGCACCCTCATGGGACCGGAGGCTCGGCCGTTCCTGGACGGCCCGGGCCCGGATGCCGCCAAGGCGTTCGAGATCTCGGCGTGGAGCTACGCGTCGCTGTCGCGCGCGGTGTTGCCGGTGATGAACGAGGGCGGCTCGATCGTCGGCATGGACTTCGATCCGCGCACCGCGATGCCGTTCTACAACTGGATGGGCGTGGCGAAGGCCGCGCTGGAGTCGGTGAACCGGTATGTCGCCCGCGAGGTGGGCGCGGCCAAGAAGATCCGGTCCAACCTCATCGCCGCGGGGCCGATCAAGACGCTGGCCGCCAAGGCGATCGCGGGCACCGCGACCGACGACGCCGCCAAGCTCAATCAGCTCAACGTCTACTGGGACGGCGCCTCGCCGATCGGCTGGGACGTCGACGACCCCACGGTGGTGGCGAAGTCGATCGTGGCGCTGCTGTCGGACTGGCTGCCTGGCACCACCGGTTCGATCATCTACGTCGACGGCGGAGCCAGCCACAACACCTGGTTCCCGGAGAACATGGCGATCAACTGAGCCGATCGGATGGGAGACACCGTGGTTCGAACCGCCGACGCGCTGCTGCTGCTGTCCTTCGGCGGTCCGGAGCGTCCCGAAGACGTGATGCCGTTCCTGGAGAACGTCACCCGGGGCAGGGGAGTGCCGCGTGAGCGCTTGGAAGCGGTCGCCGAGCACTATCTGCACTTCGGCGGTGTCTCGCCGATCAACGCGCTCAATCGCGACATCATCACGGCGGTCGAGGCCGAACTGGCCGCCGCGGGTATCGAGCTGCCGGTGTACTTCGGTAACCGGAACTGGCATCCCATGGTGGAGGACACCGTCGGGCGGATGGCCGCCGACGGTGTCGGCTCCGCGCTGGTCTTCCCGACTTCGGCGTGGGGCGGCTACTCCGGATGCCTGCAGTACCACGAGGACATCGCCCGGGCGCGTGCGGCTTTCGGCGCGGGCGCGCCGGAACTGCTGAAGCTGCGTCAGTACTTCGATCACCCGCTGTTGATCGAGACGTTCGCCGATGCCATTCGCGCGGCGCGCGATCGGCTCCCGGCCGGGCAGCGCGCCGCGGCAAGGCTGGTTTTCACCGCGCATTCCATTCCGGTGTCGGCCGATGCCGCTGCGGGTCCGCCTGCCGACGGCGGTCGGCTGTACAGTCGTCAGGTCGCCGACGCGGCCCGATTGTGCGCCGCGGCAACCGGTTTCACCGATTACGACCTCGTCTGGCAGTCGCGTTCGGGTCCGCCGCAGGTGCCGTGGCTGGAACCGGACATCGTCGACCATCTGGACGATCTCGCGGCCAAGGGGGTCGAGGCCGTGGTCGTCTGTCCGGTGGGCTTCGTCTCCGACCATCTCGAAGTCATCTGGGATCTGGACAACGAGGCCGCGCAGAAAGCCGCCGAACTCGGTATGGGCTTCGCGCGGGCCGCGACGCCGGGAAGCGATCCGCGCTTCGCGAAGCTGGTCGTCGAACTGGTGTCCGAGCAGTTGCGCGGAGCCGAACCCCGGCGGCTCGGCGCGGTGCCCGGCTACGGCTGCACGCGCGATGGCGCGCCGTGCGCCGTCGGCTGCTGTGCGGTCACACGCCGTCCCACTGCTGGGAATTGAGGAGGGGCGGTCGCGGATAGCATCGCCTGCGACCGATCGCCGAATCCGACTTTCTGGGGGGTACCTCTAGATGACCTATGCCGACATGCTGACCAACGCCGCCGTGCTCGATCCGCACGCCTGGTCCGACACGAACGTATGGGCCGTGGCGCTCGACGTCACCGAGGCCAGGCGCCGTGGTCGCAGCGGTGGCGGCGGTGGTTTCTCGATCGGCGGTCTGCTGCTGTGCATCGGGGTCGTCGCCGTGGTCATCGGGCTCGTGATCTGGCTGAGCAAGCGGAACAAGTCGAATCAATCGAACCAGCCCCAGCAGTACCCCCAGCAGTATCTTCCGCAGCAGAATTTGCAGGGCCAACCTCAATATCCGGCGCCGCAGTACCAACAGCCCTATCCGCCGCAGGGGCAACAGTAGTATCAGCAATATCCGCCGCAGCACCAGTACCCGCCGCAGCAGCCGCCGTACCCGCCGCAGCAGTGAAATTCGCCGCGCCCGCGACTCAGAAGCCCGGGCTGGTCAGGCGGGTGTAGACAGTGGGGAAGCCGGGGCGGGCCGCGCCTACGCCCCAGGATGTGAGACCGGCAAGTCGCCCGTCGACGAGAATCGGCCCGCCGCTGTCGTACTGGGCGGTGTCCGCGGTGGGAGTGCCCGCGCAGAGCATGGTGTACGGATCGAAGGCCGGACCATAGGCGGTGGCGCACTCACCATCGGTGGCCAGTGGGACGTTCGCCGCGCGCAACCGGGTGTTGGTCTCGTCGGTTTCGGAGGTCGCGCCCCAGCCCAGGATGGTCGCGTTGCCCGAAGTGGGCGGGGCGACGGTGATCGTCGGACCGGGCTGCGGCTCGTCCAGGGTGAGGATCGCCACGTCGTTGCGATACGCGGTCGTCATGTCCAGAACGGTTGCCAGGAAACCCGGATGCATGCGAATGTCCTTGACATGCACGGTTTTTCCGTCGCTTCCGCGAAGGTCGTCACGGCCGAAGGTGACGGTGAGCGTTTGTGTCAGCGACTGTGCCAGGGCCACGCAGTGCGCCGTCGTGATCACCTGGTCCGGTGCGACGAGCGCGCCACCGCAGAACTGCCCGGAGGCGCGGGTGAGGAACAACGGCGTGCCGATGGCAGCCAGCCACGGAAACTCCGCTGTCGTCGCGTCGGCGTCGCCCACGATCGCCGAGGCCGGGGCGTGCAGGGTGAGACCGAACAGAACAGTCGCGATGGTGGCGGCGGCCATGCGGCAACGATGGGAAAAACGCATCTCACACCGCCCCAGGCATGATGTCAGCGGCTTCCGCGCGCGGAGGCGTGCACGGCGACCAGGCGCGCGGCGCGGATCGCGTCCCACAGCGGCCGCAGCAGCGATTCCTGCGCACCGATCGCGCTGGCGGAGGTGGGCGCGGAAGCGGGCTCCCGCTGCGCCACCGTGAGGATGGCCGCGACATGATCGGCGGTGTCGAGAATGCGCCTGGCGCGCAATGAAATCGACTCGGGATAGTCGTGCCGCGAATAGTCGGCCAGTTCGGCTTCGATGAGCTCGCGGGGATCGGAGTCGGGCGCCCCCAGCGATGTGGTGTGCAGCTTCATCAGCGCGTCGGCGGCATCGCGAACCGCTTCGCGCATCGCGTATTCGGCTTCGCCGAGGGACATGTCGGGGCCGGGCGCCGAGGGGATGGGCGCACTGTAGACGGTCCACTGCAGCGTGTCGTCCTCGGCCCAGCGCGGGATGAGGCCGGTGCCCTCGGTGCCGGGTACGCCGATCAGCATGCCCTCGCCCGCCTCGATCGCGTCGGCGGCGAACGCCGTGCCCGCGGGGACGCCGCGGATGTCTCCTGGGACCGGGAGCACCAACCGCAGTTGCGCGCCGGGTTGCGCCATCGTCTCGCGAATCACCTTGAGCAGTGCCATGACTCCGCTCCCCGGCAGGTTGCCGTGGGCGGACCAGGGTAGGTCGGTGCGGCCGCCGGTGAGCGGATCACCAGCCGCGATGGTGTGCTTCGGCGCCCACGCGTGCAAGGCGGCCAAAACGTCGTCGGGCGCACTGCAGCCGGCCAGCCAGGAGCTCGCCCACACCGTCAGCGTCGCACTTGGAGAGCACATAATTATCGAGCATAAAGGGTGGGCGCTACCGGTGGGCATCCATACGCAAGGGCATTGGTGAGCAGCACGGAAACCGCGGGCGCGGCGCTGCCCGCGACGAGCGAGTCCGTGCGGATACCGTCCGGCATCGGAGTGGGACGCTCATCCTCCGCCGTCGCTAGTCCGGCTCGGTGACGAAATCTATGAGTCGCTCGACCGCGCCGATGAGTGGCGTCTCCAGGTCGCGGAAGGAGGACACCGCCTCGTACACCTTCCGCCAGCCGTCCTGCGGGGAGCCCCAGCGCAGGCGTCGGCAGACGCCGGTCTTCCAATCCTCGTCGCGCGGCACCCGCGGCCACTCGGCGATGCCGAGGGTGGCCGGGCGCACGGCTTGCCAGACGTCGACGAACGGGTGTCCGGTCACCAGGACATGTGGCCCGAGCCCGGTGGTCAGCTGGGTCTCCTTCGATCCGGTCACCAGGTGGTCGACCAGCACGCCGACCCGCCTGCCCGGGCCCGGCCGGAAGTCCGCCAGCCGAGCGGCCAGATTGTCCAAGCCTTCCAACTGCTCGACGACGACGCCCTCGACGCGCAGATCGTGGCCCCACACCCGCTCGACCAGCGCGGCGTCGTGCACGCCCTCCACCCAGATCCGGCTGCCACGGGCGACCCGGGCGCGCAGGCCCTCCACCCTGGTGGAGCCGGAGGCCGAGCGGTTCGGCGTCTGCGGCGCGGCGGCCCGCGGCCGCACCAGCGTCACCGGCTCGCCGTCGATGAGGAACGCCGCCTCGCGCAGCGCGAACAGGCGCACCGTGCCGCGAGCGTCCTCCAGCTTCACGAACTCGCCGTCGTAGCTGCGATCGAATCCGACCACCGCGCCGCAGAATCCGGTGGCGGCATCCTCGACCACCAGGTCGCGTTCCGCGGTGACCGTCGGCACCGCCCTTTTCTTCGATCGAGGATGCCCGGAGAAGATGTCGCCATACCTGTCACGCCCGCTCACCTGCCTGAAGCTAGCACCGCCGCTATGGCTTTCGGCGGACCAGGGGCACCGCGCGTCCACGCGTGGAATTCATCGGGAGTACTCGTCGATGATGCGCCCGAGATCATGATCCGCGCACTACAGTGGTCGTGTGGCCGCAATTTTTTGGCTGGTCGCGGGCATTCTGCTCGCGGCGGCGGAGATGCTCACCGGCGACCTCACCTTGCTGATGCTCGGTGTCGCCGCGCTGGGCACCGCGGGTGTCAGCGCGGCGGCGGATACCTCCGTCGTGGCCGACGCCGTCGTCTTCGCGGTGATCTCGGCGGTGCTGCTGCTCGGTGTGCGCCCGATCATCCGGCGTCGCTACGGAACTCCTCCGCCCACGCCGACGAACGTGGACGCCCTGCCGGGCAAGACCGCTCTGGTGCTCGAGCAGGTGGCGGCGCACTCCGGCCAGGTGAAACTGAACGGCGAGGTGTGGACCGCGCGGCCGATGGACACGACCGAAGTCTATGAACCGGGTACGACCGTTTATGTCATGAAGATCGACGGCGCGACCGCCGTCGTCTGGAAGGGGCCTTGATGGCTGTACTGATCGTTGCCGCCGTCCTCATCTTGCTGGTCGTGGTGGTGGTCTTCAAGTCGATCGCGCTGGTGCCGCAGGCCGAGGCCGCGGTGATCGAGCGGCTGGGGCGGTATTCGCGGACGGTTTCCGGCCAACTCACGTTCCTCGTGCCGTTCGCCGACCGCGTCCGCGCCAAGGTGGATCTGCGGGAGCGGGTGGTGTCGTTCCCGCCGCAGCCGGTGATCACCGAGGACAACCTCACCCTGCACATCGACACGGTGGTCTATTTCCAGGTGACCAGCCCGCAGGCGGCGGTGTACGAGATCAGCAACTACATCGCCGCTGTCGAGCAGTTGACCGTCACCACACTGCGCAACGTCGTCGGCGGCATGACGCTCGAACAGACTCTCACCTCACGCGACTCGATCAACGGCCAGTTGCGCGGCGTGCTGGACGAGGCGACCGGGCGCTGGGGACTGCGCGTCGCGCGGGTCGAACTGAAGAGCATCGATCCGCCGCCGTCGATCCAGGAGTCGATGGAGAAGCAGATGAAGGCCGATCGCGAGAAGCGCGCCATGATCCTCACCGCGGAGGGGCAGCGCGAATCGCAGATCAAGACGGCCGAGGGCTCGAAGCAGGCGCAGATCCTGTCCGCCGAGGGCGCCAAGCAGTCGGCGATCCTGTCGGCCGAAGGCGAACGGCAGAGCCGTATCCTGCGGGCACAAGGTGAGCGCGCCGCCTCCTACCTGCAGGCGCAAGGCCAGGCCAAGGCCATCGAAAAGGTCTTCGCCGCCATCAAATCCGGCAAGCCGACGCCGGAATTGCTTGCCTACCAGTACATGCAGACGCTGCCCATGGTCGCGCGCGGTGACGCCAACAAGGTGTGGCTGGTGCCAAGCGATTTCGGCAAGGCGCTGGAGGGGTTCGCGAAGAGCTTCGGCACGCAGGGCGAGGACGGTGTGTTCCGGTACGAGCCGCCCGCCTCCGACGGCGCGGAAGCAAAGCCCGAGGACGACTCCGATGTCGCGGACTGGTTCGACACCGCTCCCGACCCGACCATCGAGCGCGCCGTGCGCGCCGCCGAGGCCACGGCGCGGACCCCGGTCGAGGGGCTGACCCCGACACCGCCCCCGCCGGCGTTCGAACCTTCGCCGCACCAGCCGGTCATCCCTCCGCAGGAGGCTTTCCCGGCTCAGCAGCAGCCGCCGCAGCAACCTCCGGCCCAGCGCCCGGACGACCCGCACGGCCGTCCTTGGCAGCCGCCGGAGAACTTCACGAAATAACATCACGCCGGCGCCGCCCCGGACTCCGCCCGAGTTCGGGGCGGTCGCGTCGGCGCGGCCGAATCACTCAGCCGGGCAGCCCGGCGGCGCGGATCGCCGGGACGACGACATCGGCGATGCCGCGCATGCCCTGCGGGTTGAGGTGGTAGGGCAGCAGCGTCTCGGTGGCGAGGACGGGCTCCATCCAGCGGACGCCGACGGGCGCGCACGCGTCGCGGCCCTCCGATGCGGCGCTGGTGTCCACGTAGATCGCGCCGTGCGCGGTGGCGACGCGGGACACCACGGAATTGAGATGATCGAAGGCGGCTTGGATGGGCGCGGCGTCGGGCGGGCGGAGACCGACCAGCGCCGGGCAGCCGCCGTCGCGCACGTAGCGCGGCCAGCCGTCGACGACGATCAGCGCGTGCGGCGCCCGGGCCGAGATCTGTTGCAATGCGGCCGCGTAAGGCGCCGCGATCGCATCGATGTCGACGTCCCAGTCCGGACCGGCGCAGGTACCGGCCCCGGAGAGGCCGTAGACGTGGCAGGCGACGATGTGTTCGGCCATCAACGCGTCGTTGGCGCCGATGTGCACGGTGACCAACCTGGTGGCGGGGCCGAGCGGATCGAACTGGGGCGGAATGCCCGGCTGCTGCGGGGCGGTGAGGTCCGCGATGAGGGCGGAGTTGCAGGTGCGGTCGTCGATCCGCAGGCCCAGGTCCCGGGCGACCAGTTGCGGTGTGTTCGCGGTCGAGCGAAGGCATCGGAACGGGGCCGAGATGTCGAAGTTCCGCACGCCCGTGGTGGCCGCCCCGGAATCGCCCACGGCGACGTATTCGGCCCCGCCGATGGGATCGGCCGCGGCGGGGGAGGTGGCGCCCAGGGCGATCAGACAGGCGGTGACCGCTGTGGCCCGCGCAAGATTCGTCATGTCGTTTCTGTCCGTCCATTCGTCGGCGCGCTCACGAAACATGTACGTCTCTCCGTGCCGAACGCTACTCGCCGGAGGCGCGCCCGCGGGTGGAATCGGGTGGCAGACTGCGAGGTATGACGACATCTGGATGGGCCGATGTGGACAGCTACCTGGTGGAGACGCTGGTGGCGGATCCCGATTCCGACGCGGCCCTGGAGGCGAACAAGGCGGCCGGCCTGCCCGCGATCGACGTGTCACCGCCGCAGGGGAAGTTTCTCCACCTGCTGGCCAGGACGGTCGGCGCGCGACGCGTGCTGGAGATCGGCACGCTCGGCGGATACAGCACGATCTGGCTGGCCCGCGCGGTCGGCCCCAAGGGGCGGGTGGTCACGCTCGAGTTCGCCGCCCGGCACGCCGAGGTGGCGCGGGCGAATCTGGACCGTGCGGGAGTCGGCGACCGAGTGGAGATCCGGGTCGGCGCCGCGCTGGACAGCCTGCCCGTGCTCGCGCAGGAGGATCCGGAACCGTTCGACTTGGTCTTCATCGATGCCGACAAGGTGAACAACGCGAATTACGTGCTGTGGGCGCTGCGGCTGACCCGGCCGGGCTCGGTGATCATCGTCGACAACGTCGTGCGCGGCGGCACGATCGCCGACGAGCGGTCCGAGGACCCGAACGCGCAGGCCAGTCGCGAACTCGTCGAATTGCTCACCGCCGAACCGAGCCTGGACGCGACCGTGGTGCAGACCGTCGGCGCGAAGGGCTGGGACGGCTTCGCCTATGCCGTGGTGAACGGCGACGACGTGGATTGATCAGGGCTCCAGCACCACTTTGCCGGTCGTCCCGCGCGTTTCCAGCGCGCGGTGCGCGGCGGCCGCGTCGGCGAGCGCGAAGCGCTGGATCCCGGGTCGCAGCCGTCCGGCGATCGCCTCGGCCATGGCGAGGTTCTCCAGGACGCGCAGATCGCCGCCCGCGCGCGCCAGCATCGGCGGACCGATCACCGTCTCGGAGGTGATACCCCGTTCGGTCAGTTCTGCGGCGGAGAGCCGGACCGGCCCTTCGTCGTTCGATGTGCCGGACCAGCCATAGACCAGATGTTGGCCGCCCGGTGCGAGCAGATCGATTCCGGCGCGGGCGACCGCGCCGCCCACCGAGTCGAACAGCACGTGCGCCCCGCGGTCGCCGATTCGAGCGCGGACCCGGTCCGGCCAATCCGGCAACAGATAGTCGACCGCCAGGTCGGCGCCATTGTGTCGCACCTGATCGACCTTCGCGGGGCCACCGGCCAACCCGATCACCGTGGCTCCGGCATTCTTCGCGAATTGCACCAGCAGCGTGCCGATGCCGCCCGCCGCGGCCGTCACCAGGACGACACTGCCGGGCTTCAACTCGGTGAACTGCAGGATGCCCATGGTCGTTCGCCCGGTGCCGATCATCGCCACCGCCTCCGCCGCATCGAGGTTCGCCGGAATCTCGTGCAGCCGGGCCGCGTCCGTCACGGCGAATTCGGCGTAACCGCCGGGCACCGGGCCGAGATGGGCCACCACCTGCGCGCCCAGCAGGCCCGCATCCACATCGGCGCCCACGCGGTCCACGGTGCCCGCGACTTCGCGCCCGGGGATGGTCGGCAACTGCGGCAGGGGAAACGGCCCGGGCTCGCCCTTGCGCAGGGCGGTATCGACCAGGTGCACACCGGCCGCCGCCACCGCGATGCGGACTTCGCCGGGGCCAGGCACCGGATCGGGAACGATTTCGTAGCGCAGGTTCTCGGCCGGGCCGAAAGCGTGGAGGCGGATGGCGTGCACGGTGGCTCCTGTTCGTTGGCGTCGCCGGTCAGCCTCCAGCATCAAGTCAGGTTGAGGTCAACCGGTCGCGCCGGGCCGCCCTGGCCTGGAAGCCGTCGCAGAGCGCGTCGAGCCCGTCGTAGAGCAGCTCCTCCTGGGTCAGATCGCGTACACCGCTGCCTGCGAGATCGGCCAACGCGGAGGGGACCGGTCCCTGTGCCGTGCCGTGCAGCAGCGTCCGCAGTCCGTTGTCGCCCGCGGGATCCATGCCTTTGCGGGCCATCAGCTCGGCGCTGATCTCGGGCAGCGTCGCGCCGGAGATGTAGTTCCAGACGGTGAAGGACATGCCGGTCGCCTCGCGGGTGGACACGCCGAGTTCCAGGAACCCGTCGACCAACCAGGCCAGGCAGGCCAAGCTCTGCGGCCCGAAGCTGTAGCGCGGAGTGGCGAAGGTGAGCAGCACCCACGGATGTTGCCGGTACAGGGCCCAGTCGACCTCGGCGGCGATGCGGACCCGGTCGCGCCAGGTCCACCCCTGTCCCTCGGGGGAGGGGTACGGGTTGCGCCGGGCCACTTCGTCGGTCATCAGCGCGAGCAGTTCGTCTTTGTTCGCGACGTGGCGATACAGCGACATGGCTCCCACGCCGAGCCGGTCGGCGATGCGCCGCATGGACAGCGCGTCCAAGCCTTCGGTGTCGGCGAGCTCGATCGCGGTGTCGATGATGGCGGCGCGGTGCAGCATGCGTACACTGTACCCGGAATCATGCGTACGACGTACGCGTCATGGAGAGGATGTTCGGTGATGACAGACGTGCAGCCGGTCCGGACCGAGCCGGCCACGACGGGCTCGCGGCGGGCCTGGCTCGGCTTGGCGGTCCTGCTGCTGCCGGTGCTGCTGGTTTCGATGGACATCTCGGTGCTGTTCCTCGCGCTGCCGACACTGACTCTCGATCTGGATCCGTCCGCGGACCAGCAACTGTGGATTCTGGACATCTACGGCTTCCTGATCGCGGGCCTGCTGATCACCATGGGCAATCTCGGCGACCGGATCGGGCGGCGCAACATCTTGCTGACCGGCGCCGTGGTCTTCGGCATCGCGTCGGTGATCGCGGCGTTCGCGCCCAGCGCGGGCGTGCTGATCGCCGCGCGGGCGCTGATGGGCATCGGCGGCGCGACGTTGCTGCCGTCCAGCCTGGCGCTTATCTCGAGCCTGTTCCCGGACGCGCGGGAGCGAGCGGCCGCGATCGGCGTCTGGACGGCGTTCTTCGCGGGCGGCTCGGCTGTCGGACCGATCATCGGTGGCATGCTGCTACACCAGTTCTGGTGGGGCTCGGTGTTCCTCATCAACATCCCGGTGCTGCTGGTCCTGCTCGCGTTCGGCCCGTTCGTGCTGCCGGAGCACCGGGCGGGAGTGCGGGGACCGCTGGATCTGCCGAGCGTCGTCCTGTCGATCGGCGGCATCCTGCCGGTGGTGTACGGGATCAAGCACGCCGCCACCAAGGGCATCGATGCGCAAGCGATCGTCGTCGCGCTGGTCGGCGCGGTGATCCTAACCGTTTTCGTGCGCAGGCAGCGACAGCTGCGTGAGCCCCTGCTCGATCTGCGGCTGTTCGCCATGCCCCAGTTCTCGGTGGCGATCGGCGCCAGCCTGACCGGCATGATGTCGCTGGCCGGCCTCAGCTATCTGACCAGCGTCTATCTGCAATCGGTGACCGGGCGCACGCCGCTGGCGGCGGCGCTGCTCGGCATCCCCATGGCGATCGCGGTCTTCGTCTGCTCGGTGGGCGGCGCCCGGGTCGGGCATCGCTTCGGCGCCAGCGCGACCTTCGTGTTCGCCTTGCTCGCCTCCGCGGCGGGCAACCTGATGCTGCTCGGTGTCGGCGCGCACGACGGACTCGGCTGGTACCTCGCCGGTTCCACGATCGCCGGAATCGGCTACGGTCTGGCCTTCACGCTGGTGTCGGAGGTCTCGGTGTCCTCGGTGCCGCCGGAGCGGGCCGGGTCGGCGGTAGGTATCTCGGAAACCAGCTTCGAACTCGGCAATGCGCTGGGTCTCGCGCTGCTCGGTTCGCTCGCGGCGCTCATCTTCCGGTCCGGGGGCGACTACGCGGCGACGCTCGGCGAGACCATCCAGCAGGCCGGCGGGAACGCGGCGCTGATCGAGGCGGCGCGCGGATCCTTCGTCGACGGCATGCACGTCGCGGTGGCCGTCGGCGCGACGGTGCTCACGGCGATGGCGCTGATCGCCCGCTTCGCCGCTCCACGTTCGCGCTGAGTCGGGCGGCCGGGATCAGTGGCCGAAGACGGAAGTCACGATCTCGGCCGCCCAGCGGTTCATCGGCCGGACGATCGTGCCGTGCACCCAGCGGACCGGGCGCACCACCACAGCGAGCCAGACGATGGCGAAGGCGGCGAACACCGGGCGCAGCACGTAGCGGTACAGCGCGCGGCACGGCAGCACCACGAGCACACCCACGATGAGCGTGGCCACACGCCACCCGTAGCGCGCGGTCACGCGCACCGCTTTCCAGAGCGGGTGCAGCACCCAACGCCACAATCGCGACAGGGGCCAGACGATCAGCCACTTGACGGTCTGGTGGCAGACCCAGGCGATGGCATATGCGATCGGATACACGACCCAGCGCAGCAACCAGGCCCCAGCGGGACGAATCACTTTGCGCCACAGGAAGACCTCCACCGCACGCCGCAGTGGTCGCAACAGGTGTTCCAGCAGGAGCGAAAGCAGCGGCGTGAGCACCGAGCCCCACAGCAGATGCTGCACCACCCAGCCCCACAGGAAATCCTTCACGACGATCCACGCGGGCCGCAGCACCCAGTGCCGGATCAGCTCGGCTGCCGGGACCAGCAGATGTCGCGCGATGTACCCGAGCGCCGCCGCCGAGGCGCGGCACAGAAGCAGAACGCCCTCCCACAGCAGACGGATCGGAACCAGCACCACGATCGCGATCGCGCGCGCGACCCACTGTGCGGCAGATGCTCGCGTTTCCGGCGTCGACACCTCGTTCCCCCTCGGTAGATGCACCCGGCGTAGCCCAGGTGAAGAAGTTTGTGCGCCCGCAACATTCGAACACATGATCGCCGCCAGGTGCTCGAGTAGAAATGCTCGAGTCGCGCACCGGCGCGCCTCCCACGAGTCGAACACCGTTCGTGGGTGGTCACGCCCACGACGAGCCGGTGCGTCACCAGGGAGGAATTCATCGCCGCCGCTCGCGCCCGGACGCACGGACTCGCCGCACCGCGCGCGACGCTGGCCACCCAGTCCACCATCGCACTCGGCGGGCACTGCTGGCTCAGCTCGGCACACTGGACGATGACCCTCGGCGACGCGCCCACCCTCGACCTCTACAGCGATTTCCTGGTCCGGCGCGCCGGGGGTGAGCTGAGCATCGCCGCCTACCTCACCCGCCAGGACCTGCCGCGGCTCGTGCGGGACATGTCCGGCGCGGACCGGAACCTCCGCGAAACGACCGGGACATCCATCCGACACGCCGGGACATAGGATCGACGGATGCGCGAATCCGCTGCGATCGGTCCGGCCGCGTCCGGTCTCACGACGGTGCTCGCGCTCGCCGACTCACGGTTGCCGATCGGCGGCCACGTGCACTCCGGCGGTGTGGAAGAAGCCGTCGCGTCCGGCTTGGTCCGCGACGTCGCGACGGTCGAGCTGTATCTGCGCCGCCGCGTCCGGACCTCAGGACTGGTGAGCGCGTCGCTGGCCGCGGCGGTCTGCGCGGGCGAACTGGATCCGGCGCGGGCCGAAGCGGAAGCCGACGCGCGCACGCCCGCACCCGCGGCGCGGGCCGCGTCCCGTGCCCAGGGCCGCGGTCTGTTGCGCCTGGCGAAACAGCTGTGGCCCCGGCACGATTGGTCGCCGCTCGCCACGACACCGCATCTGTCCACGGTCTTCGGAATGGTCGGCGCGGCCGCCGCGGTGCCGCCCCGGGAGATCGCCGGTGTGGTCGTCTACACGACCCTCACCGGCGCCGCCACCGCGGCCCAGCGTCTGCTGGCTCTGGACCCCGCCGCGATCGCCGCGTGCACGGTCCGGCTGGCCGACCTGTGCGATCGCGTCGCCGCCGAGGCCGTGACCGGTCTCGCCGCGATGTCGGACCCGCTGCAGGACGTGCTCGCCGAGCGGCATCGGCAGCGGGACATGCCCCTGTTCGCGAGTTGATGTCCCGGAAGAAGGAGACCGCCCCATGCCCCCGCACCTGATCGACGGTGAGCCGCACGACCACGGGCACGAGCGGCCGAAACGGGCCCGCACACCCGGGGAGGCGCTGCGCATCGGTATCGGCGGCCCGGTCGGTTCGGGCAAGACCGCACTGGTGGCCGCGCTGTGCAGGCAGTTGCGCGACGAGCTGTCGCTGGCGGTACTGACCAACGACATCTACACCACTGAGGACGCCGACTTCCTGCGCAGGCACGCGGTCCTGCCGGACGAGCGGATCACCGCCGTGCAGACCGGCGGCTGCCCGCACACCGCCATTCGTGACGACATCACCGCCAATCTCGACGCGATCGACGATTTGGTAGCTGCCAATCCGCCGCTGGACCTGATCCTGGTGGAATCCGGCGGCGACAATCTGACCGCGACGTTCTCCTCCGGCCTGATCGACGTGCAGATCTTCGTGGTGGACGTGGCGGGTGGCGACAAAGTGCCGCGCAAAGGCGGTCCCGGCGTGACGTTCTCGGATCTGCTCGTGGTCAACAAGA
This sequence comes from Nocardia sp. NPDC051900, assembly GCF_044452545.1. Taxonomy (NCBI): domain Bacteria; kingdom Bacillati; phylum Actinomycetota; class Actinomycetes; order Mycobacteriales; family Nocardiaceae; genus Nocardia; species Nocardia sp. NPDC051900. Next base: position 115,551 of record NZ_JBITBU010000018.1, read on the forward strand.
CCGATCTGGCGCCGTTGGTCGGCGCGGACCTCGGTGTGATGGAGCGTGATGCGGCGCGGGTGCGCGCGGACCGGCCGACAGTGCTCGTCTCGCTCACCGAGGATCCCGCGGCGACGCCGGTGCTGGCCTGGGTACGCGAGCAATTGCGCACGGTCGCCGAGCAGGACCGGGCGGGCGCCGGCGAATCCGCCGCCGCGCACTGAGTGTCGCCGGTGCGCACGCAGCTACGCATCCTCGCTCGCCCAGGGACGCTTCCGGAGATTCATGCGAGCGGCGGGTTGTCGGCCCGCCGCACCGGACCGCGTGCGGTCCATCTGATCGGCACCGCCGCCACGCCGCTGGGCGGCGACGAACTCGACATCGTGATCGTGGTCGCGCCGGGTGCCGAACTGGTGGTCCGCTCGGTCGCGGCGACACTGGCACTGCCGGGCGCGGCGACGCCGCAATCGTGCGGACGCTGGCAGCTCGAGGTCGGTAGTGCGGGAGTATTGGATTTCGATCCCGAGCCGATGATCGTCGCGGGCGGTGCGCGGCACCACACTGTCACCACGATCCGGCTGGATTCCGGCGCCCGGCTGCGAATGCGCGAACGCGTCCAGATCGGCCGCGCGGGCGAGGACGGCGGCATATGGCGCGGTGACCTGATCGCCGATGTCGACGGCACGCCTCTGCTGCGCCACCGGCTGGCGCTGGGCGCGGACACAGCGGCCGATGACGCGCTGTCCGCGCCTCGCGCCCTGGAGAGCGAACTCGTCTATCCGGACGAATGTGCCGCGGCGACAACGGGTTTGACGCAGACTCGGCTGCCGCTGGCGGCGGGTGGCAGTTTGTTCACCCGCACCGGGGCGCTGTTGGGCGTCTCCGGGGTGGAGCATGCCGAGCCGCGGCGCTGATCAATCGTTTCGTTCGACACAGGTGTAATCCGGCCGAGAGCTGGAGATAGAAAGGGTGGGAGCCCGACAGCGTCGTCGGGTTCCCACCTTTCCGGCTCGCTCCTCGGAAGCCCCATCCGATCAGCCGTTGGCCGTCTCCGGGGCCGTGTCTCCGGCCTCCGGAGCTGTGTCGGTGGCTTCCGAAGCCGGGGCGGTGGTCTCCGGGGCCGGATCGACCGCCTCCGGCGCGCCCTGCGCCCGGGGAGGTGCGCTCAGCGCGTGCACCGCACCGAGTCCCGCGCCGATCCCCGCACCGATGGCAGCCAACGGGGCGGCCATCAGGGCCGCGCCGTAAGCGGCCCCGATCGGGCCCGCGGCGAGACCGATCGGCGCGAACGGCAGACCGATGGCCAGGGCGAGACCTCCGCCGACGGCCGCTCCGAACAGCGCGAACGGACTCGCGAACGCGGCGCCGGCCGCGGCGCCGATGGCGGCGGCGCCCACGGTCTGGCCCGCCACCCGATCGGACCTCGTGCGTTCCATCCCGATCGAGTCGAGGTACGTCGCGATATTCGCCTCGGCCATCGCGGCGCCGTCGTTGAGCTGGATCGCCTGCTCCCGGTAGAGCCAATCCGGTGCGTCGACCTGCACGTCTCCGAAGCGCAGCTTGTGCGGCGGCGGCGCGATCGGCGGCACCGGGGCGACGGGAACGGGGCCGTGCAGCCCTTCCAGCGGGGCCAGATACTTCGGATTCGGCAACGGACGCGCCCACTGCAACGAACTCAGCGTGTCGTCCGGAATCCGCACACCTTCGTACGGGCGCACGTTCGGCGCCTCGGCCGCGGGCCACTGGGCCGGCTGATCGGTGGGATCCGTCCGGGTCACCGGAACGGGCCGATCGGGTGCCGCGTTCGCGGTGCCGGTTCCCACCAGCGCGAGAACGAGAGGAACCGTTCCCACGGCGACGAGAGGACCCAACTTCGCCCGGTGCGGTTTGGGTGCTCGGTGCTTGCCTGTGCCCATAGATCACCTTTCATCCGAAGGAGACGTCGACGCCCCACATTCGGATCTGCCGGTGACCTGGATTGGTCGAACGCGCTATTACGGCGGGATCAGCCGGCTTTCGCGTCGGTATGCGCCTTGTCCACCGCGACCCGGCTGTTGGTGGAAGCGCCGAGAGCGGCGGCCAGTTGTTCGGCGTCCTCGTCGTCGCCGTTGCTGATCGCCTCCAGGGCCAATCGTGCGAACACCCACTGCTCGGTGGCCGCCATCTGTCCGCGGCTGCGGCCGAGGAAGGTGACGAACCACTGGATGACGGTGATGATCCGGCTGCGGTAGCCGACCAGGTAGTACAGGTGCAGCGCCAGCCAGGCCAGCCACGCGATGAACCCGCCGAACTCCAGCTTCCCCACCTGGCACACGGCGCTGAACCGCGAGATCGTGGCCATGCTGCCCTTGTTGAAGTACTTGAACGGCTTGCGCTCCTGCGGCGTCTGGCCTTTCAGCCCCGCGGTGATCTGCCGCGCGGCGTAGGTCGCGCCCTGGATCGCGCCCTGCGCCTGCCCCGGCACGTTCGGCACCGACATCAGATCGCCGACCACGAAGACGTTCGGGTGGCCCTTGACGGTGAGGTCCGGCTCGACCACGACCCGGCCCGCGCGGTCGACCTCGGTGCCGTCGGACTGGTCGGCGATCAGCTTGCCCAGCGGGCTGGCCTGCACGCCCGCCGACCACACCTTGCACGCCGACTCGATGCGGCGGATCGTGCCGTCGGAGTCCTTCACCGTGACGCCGAACGCGTCGACATCGATCACCATGGCGTTGAGCTGGATCTCCACGCCCATCTTCTCCAGGCGCCGCTCGGCCTTACCGCCCAGCTTCGGGCCCATCGGGCCGAGCACCGCGCCCGCGCCCTCGATCAGCACCACCCGCGCGTCGCGCGGATCGATGTTGTGGAAGGTGCCCTCCAGCGTGCGGTCGGACAGCTCGGCGATCTGTCCGGCCAGCTCGACGCCGGTAGGGCCCGCGCCGACGATGACGAAGGTCAGCAGCCGGTCGCGCTCCTCCTGGGTGGTCGCGAGTTCGGCCTGCTCGAAGGCGCCGAGGATCCGGCCACGTAGCTCGAGCGCGTCATCGATCGTCTTCATGCCCGGCGCGTAGGTGGCGAACCGGTCGTTGCCGAAGTAGGACTGCTGCGCGCCGGTCGCGACGATCAGGCTGTCGAAGGGGGTGACGGTGTCCTGGTCGAGCAGGCGCGAGGTGACCGTCTTGGCGGTCAGGTCGATGTCGGTGACCTCGCCGAGCAGCACCTGCGCGTTCTTCTGCTTGCGCAGCACCAGCCGCGTGGCGGGCGCGATCTCGCCGACCGAGAGGATGCCGGTGGCGACCTGGTAGAGCAGCGGCTGGAACAGGTGGGTCGAGGTCTTCGAGATCAGCGTGATGTCGACGTCGGCGCGCTTGAGGTGCTTGGTGCCGAACAGGCCGCCGAAGCCCGAGCCGATCACCACCACCCGGTGCCGGCCGTTCTCGACAGTCTGAGTGCTCATCGTCCTGCTCCTCGATGGACCTGGGGGTCGTCCCCGGCGGGGGTTCCTGACAGCTAAACCGTAGCCGTCGAGTCGGGCACCGTCACGACGAGATGTCCGTTCCTGGCGTGTTGCGGTGCGATATCTCACTGCCGCCGGGCCTGGGCGGGGAGGATCGTCGCGACCGAACCGGCCGAGCGGGCGAGGTCGAGAGCCTACGATGGTAACTGTCGCTCAGGGAGGATTGCCATGGTCGCCGGTGACCGTGCGATCGGCCGGAAGCCCAGCGTGCGGGCCGATTCGGAGAACATCGCGCTGATCGAGGTACCGCACGGCCATCTGATCGATCGGGCGCTGGGATTGTTGCCGGAACGGCGCCAAGTGCTGGCCACCCCGCCGCGGGGCAGCGACACCGTCGCGGTGCGCGGCGATGCCGGGCTGCCCTACCTGGGCCGGGCATTGCACTACATGCGCTGGGGCCCGGCCGAGATGATGGAGCGTTACCGCAGGTACGGACCCGTCTCGCTGAACACATCGCTCGGTGTCGACCGGGTGCTGGTCGCGGGACCGGACGCACTCGACGAAGTACTCGGGCACCGGCGCCGTGACTTCGGCCAGGGCTGGGACTACTTCATCGGCCCGTTCTTCCGGCGCGGCTTGCTGCTGCTGGAATTCGACGAGCACAAATTCCACCGCAAGATCATGCAGCAGGCGTTCACCAGGGACCGGCTGGAAGCGCACCTGGCGGCGCTGACGCCGGTGGCGCGGGAGTACATCGCACGTTGGGTGCCGGTAGGGCGCGACGCCGAACGCACGGTGCGGCTGTATCCGGCGATCAAGGAGCTGACCCTCGAGATCGCCGGCGAGACGTTCATGGCAGTCGATGTCGGCCCGCGGCGCGGCCAGCTCATCGACGCGTTCGTCGACTGCACGCACGCGGGGCTGGCGATCATCCGGCATTCGGTGCCGGGCGGCAACTGGCGGGCCGGGCTGCGCGGCAGGAGAGTGCTCGAGGACTACTTCGCCGCGATGCTGCCGGAGAAGCGCCGCGTCGAGACGGCGGACTTCTTCTCCGGGTTGTGTCACGCGCGCAGCGAGGACGGCGGCGTCTTCGGTGACGCCGACGTGGTGAACCACATGATCTTCCTGATCATGGCGGCGCACGACACCACGACGACGACCGCCACCGCCGTCGCGTACTACCTGGGCAAGCACCCGGAGTGGCAGCAGCGGGTGCGCGCCGAGGTGCTCGACATGGACGCGCGCCTCGGCGACGGGCCGCCCGCCATCGCGGACCTGGAGGCGCTGCACGATCTGGACCTGGTGGTCCGGGAAAGCCTACGGCTGATGCCGCCGGTTCCTGGACTGTCGCGCCGCGCCGTGCGTGACACCGAGATCGCAGGCCACTACATTCCGGCCGGCGCCCCGGTAGACCTCGCCTACCAGGTGAATCACTTGCTGCCCGAACTGTGGACCCACCCCGAACGCTTCGATCCGGAACGATTCGGCGAACAGCGGCGCGAGGACAAGTCGCACCGCCTCGCGTGGATGCCGTTCGGAGCGGGCGCGCACAAGTGCATCGGGATGCACTTCGGCACGTTCGAGGTGAAGACGGTGACCGCCGCCCTGGTGCGTGCATACGAGTGGCGGATACCCGAGAAATACCGCATGCCCTGGGGATTCACCACGATTCCCTTCCCCAGGGACGGTGCGCCGATGACGTTGCGCAGGCGCGCGGCCGCCTGAGCGGCCGGGCGGTCAGCGGCCCGCGAGCAGGATCTCCGCGAGCTTGGTGTCGGTCTCGGCGCCTTCGGTGTAGCCGCCCGCGTCACCCAGCGAACTCATGATGGCCAGGGTGTAGCGCTCGCCCGGTCCCGCGAAGCCGACCGAGTTGACCACCCAGCCGCCCTGTTCGGCCGACCAGCCGTTCTTCAGTCCGGGACGCATGCTCGCGCCCGCGCCCCACACGCCCCAGTGCTGGTTGGAGTCCACCGCGCGCATCCGGTCGACGAGGTAGTTGCGGTCGTCGGGGTGCATGTGGTTGAGGACGTTGTCCATCAGGCGGTCGAGGTCGGCGGCGGTGCACTTCTGGAACGACCAGTCCGGGAACAGCGCGGTATTGGTCGGCTGGGGAACCAGCGAGGTCATCCCGTTGGCGCGGAAGGCGTTGTTGAACGCCATCCGGTCGATGCCCGAGTACTTGGTCCAGAGCAGGTCGGCGGCGCCGTCGTTCGAGGTCGCGAGCATGCCCTCCATCAGACCGCGGTCCTCGGGAGTCAGGTTGATGGCGCCGACCCGCGCCCGGTTGAGCAGGTCCGCGGCGATCGCGAGCTTGATCGTGGAAGCGGTCCAGACCGCGTTCTCGGCGTTGGCGTTGGCGTAGACCCCGCCGGACACCCGGTCGCGCAGGACGTAGCCGGTGACACCGGGACGGTTGTTGAGGTAGGCGTCGGCCTTCGCGATGCGGCTGCTCAGATCGCAGTCGAAGCCGGGCAGGCAGCCCTGCGTGTGCGCGAGCGGCACCGCGCCCGCGGTCGGGAGCGCGGCGGGCAGGCTCGGAGCGATGATCGCCGCTGCGGCGAGGACACAGGCGGAAGCGGCCACGCGGGGAACGGTTCGGGTGGCGGGGGACGGATAACGCACGAGGGATGACGATCGCACATCGCGGGTCCGGACGCACGTCTTGAGCTCGGATCCAGGGTGTGCTAGCGCCCGTTCCGGCTGCTTGCGCCGCAGTGGAATTCGATCGTCACCCCCGGCCGGGCACGTCAGCGGAAGGCGGCGCGCAGTTCCTCGACGGTGCGTCCGTTGAGCCGGTAGCAGTGCTCGAAGGCCTCGGTGTGCCGGTCCCTCGGCCAGGAATGCAGGACTACGGTGCGACCGTAGTGGCGCGAGTTGATCAGGTCCCAGCGGTCACCGATCCGGCGGACCGTGAATCCGCCTTTCGGAAGCAGGGGAATCACCATCGCATCCATAGAACGCGAACCAGCCTTTCGGTGCAGCTCTCTCGTTCCGCCCCGGTGCAAGCTCTCCTCCCCGGTGCAGCACTGTCGCACATCGCCGCGGCGGCGCCCGCGTGACACGTCGGAGTAATCCGTTCTGGTGTGGTCTATTTCACTGGACTCCGGATGGGGCGGTGCGGTTGCACGTCGGTCGCTGGGCGTATAAACGTGCACGAAGTCCGAGGCCGGGCAGGACACCACCGATCGAGAGGGCGCAGATGCCGCTGCACATCCACCGTGCCGAGCGCGCCGACGTCCTCGCCCGTGCGCTCGCCGGGGTGCTGGCGTCGCCGCAGGAAGACCCGTTCGCGCCCGAGGTGGTCGCGGTGCCGGCGAAAGGCGTGGAGCGCTGGCTGACGCAGACGCTCTCGGGAGTGCTCGGCGCGGGCGGAGCGGCCGACGGTGTGTGCGCCAACATCGCCTTCCCCTCGCCTTCCGCGCTGGTCGCGGAGGCGCTGGCCGCGGCGAGCGGGGTGGCGCAGGCGGAGGATCCGTGGGCGCAGGAGCGGGCGGTGTGGACGCTGCTGCGGGTGATCGACGCCTCGCTGTCCGAGCCCTGGTGCGCGGTGCCCGACAGGCATCTCGGCGCAGGAGACGCCACGGGCGGCGAGCACCGCGCCGGACGGCGTTACGCGACCGCGGCACAGGTCGCCGCGCTGTTCGACAGTTACGCCGCTCAGCGTCCAGCGCTGATCACCGAGTGGGCGGCGGGCCTCGACACCGATGGCGCGGGCGCTCCGGTACCCGACGACCTGCTCTGGCAGCCGATGCTCTGGCGCGGGCTGCGCGCCGAGATCGGGACGCCGAGCCCGGCCGAGCGGCTCGACGCCGCCTGTGCCCGGTTGCGTGCGCGGCCGGATCTGGTCGCGCTGCCGCCGCGATTGTCGCTGTTCGGCGTGACCCGGTTGGCCGGCGACCAGTTGGCCGTGCTGTCGGCGCTGGCCGCCGGCCGCGACGTGCACCTGTGGCTCGTGCATCCGAGTCCCGTCCTCTGGTCGACCCTGAGCGAGCTGCCCCCTGCCCGCACGCGCGCCGAGGACCGCAGCGCCACGGCGGTCACCCATCCGCTGCTGGCGGGACTGGGGCGCGACGTCCGGGAGTTGCAGCAGCGGTTGGCCGCGTCCGCGGTCACCGGAACCGACACCTATCATCCGATCAGCGAACTCGATGACGTTGCGGCACAGCATGGTTCGTCCATGACATTGCTTCGTGCGCTACAACGGGGTATCCGGGACGACCAGTGGCCCCCGGCGGCGGGGCAGGTCGGCGCCGACGGCACCGTGCAGGTGCACGCTTGTCACGGCCCCGCACGGCAGGTGGAGGTCCTGCGGGAAAGCCTGCTCGGGCTGTTCGCGGCCGACGAGACGCTGGAGCCGCGTGACGTGCTGATCATGTGCCCGGAGGTGGAGGCGTACGCGCCGCTGGTGCGCGCGGCGTTCGGGCAGCGCGCGCCGGGAGCGCCGGAGACGCAGAGCGATTCGGAGCATCCGGCGCACCGCTTGCGGGTGCGCCTGGCCGACCGGGGACGCGGGGTGACCAATCCGCTGCTCGCGGTCATCGCAGTGCTGCTCGAGCTGGCCGACGGCCGGGTGACGGTGACCCAGGTGCTCGATCTCGCCGCCGCCGAAACAGTCAGGCGCCGTTGCGGGTTCGATGACGACGACATCGAGCGATTGCGCGAGTGGGCGGCCGATTCCGGGGCGAGGTGGGGCATCGGGCAGCGTCAGCGCCAAGCGTTCGGGCTCGCCGATTTCGCGCAGAACACGCTGAACAGCGCGGTGGACCGGATCCTGCTCGGGGTCACCGCTGGCGAGACCTCCGACGATTGGCTCGATCTCGCGCTGCCCTTGGACGACGTGGACAGCAACGACGTCGATCTGGCCGGACGCTTCGCGGAGTTCGTCGACCGGCTCGCGGTGTGCCTGCGCGACCTGCGCGGCCCCCGTCCCGCGCACGAATGGGCGGCCGCGCTCGGCCGCGCGCTGGATCTGCTGACCGACGTGCCGGACGCGCAGGCCTGGGTGCGTACCGAGGCCAGGCAGGAACTCGCCGCCGCCACCGACCACGCGGGCGAGGTGTCGTTGCGGCTGGCCGACGTCGGTGTGCTGCTGCGTTCGCGGCTGGCGGCGCGCCCCACCCGGGCCAACTTCCGCACCGGCGAACTGACCGTCTGCACGATGGTGCCCATGCGGTCGGTGCCGCACCGGGTGGTGGCGCTGCTCGGCCTGGACGACGAGATGTTCCCGCGCGCGAGCGCCGCGGACGGAGACGACGTGCTGGCCCGTGAACCCCTGCTGGGCGAACGCGATCCGCGCAGCGAGGACCGGCAGCTGCTGCTGGACGCCGTGCTCGCGGCGCGGGACACGCTGCTGGTGTTCCACACCGGCGCCGACCCGGTCAGCGGGGCGCACCGGCCGCCCGCCGTTCCGGTCGCCGAGCTGCTGGACGCACTGCGGGCCCACGTCGGCGCCGCGGCGATGCGCTCGGTGGTGACGCGGCATCCGCTGCAATCCTTCGATCGCCGGAATTTCCGGGCCGAGCAGCCGTTCAGTTTCGACAAGGTGGCCCTCGCCGGCGCGCACGCGGCCGATGGACCCGCGCTGCCGCGTCCGGGATTCTTGGCCGCGCCGCTGCCCGCCGCGCGAACGGCGGATGTCGCGCTGGCCGATCTGATCTCGTTCGTGGAGCACCCGGTGCGCGCTTTCCTGTGGCAGCGGCTCGGTCTGCGGGTTCCCGAGCACGACGAGGACATCGCCGACCGGCTGCCCATCGAACTGGACGGCCTGGCCAAGTGGGAGCTGGGCGAACGCCTGCTCGCGGCCCGCCTGACCGGCGCGGATCCGGCCGGGCTGCGGGCGGCGGAGTGGCGGCGCGGCACGCTGCCGCCGTTCGGATTCGGCGCCGCCGTGCTCGACGAGGTGGAGCACACCGTGGACCGGTTGGTGCGCGCCGCGCAGGCGGACTACGCGGGCCCGGCGCGCGCGGTGGACATCGCGGTCGACCTGGGCAACGGGCGGCGGCTCACCGGCACCGTGCCCGAGGTGCGCGGCGACACCCTGGTCCGCACCACCTTCTCCCGGCTGGCGCCCAAACACCGGATCGGAGCGTGGGTTTCGCTGCTGGCGCTGACCGTCACCGAGGACCGTTCCTGGCGGGCGGTGAGCACCGGCCGCGGCCAATTCGGCCGTCCGACCTGGCGCTGCGAGCTCACCGCACCCGACGCGCCCGCGGCCGGGGAGATTTTGCGCAGGCTCGTCGCGCTGCGCGACGAGGGCCTGACCGAACCGCTGCCCGTCGCGCCCGCCGCCACCGCGGTATACGCCGAACGTCGTTTCCGCGGCGCGAGCACCGACGACGCGATCGCGGCGGCGGAGCGCGAATTCAACGGCGGCCCCAACGGTCCGGGGCCCTTCGGCGATCACACCGACCGCCACCTTCGCTACGTCTGGGGCCCGGCGCCCCGGCTCGAGGACCTCATGGCCGCGCCCGCCGCGACGGGCGAACCCGGCGAGAGCACCCGCTTCGGCGCGCTGGCCCGGCGGATGTGGGCCCCGTTGCTGGCCGCGGAAAGCCAGGGCCAGCCGTGACCGATCGCGAACCGACGCGGCACGTGACACCGGAATACGCCGCCGCGGCGCGTGTCGGTCGCCGGTGGGCGGCCGGGGGCGCGGCAGAATGTCAGCTCGGACAGTCGTTTCGGGTCCGTGTGACGTGGCCGGTCACCAGGACGAGCGCGCCGTCCGCCGAGTGTGTGACCACCGGCCGCGCAAGAGGGAGGCGCACATGACCGTGCAGGAAACCTCCTTCCCGGCAAACGCTTTCGATGCGGCCGCGTTCGAACCGTACGGACCGCTGCCCACCGGCACGACTGTGCTGGAGGCCAGCGCGGGCACCGGCAAGACCCACGCCATCGTCGGTCTCGCCGTACGCTATGTCGCCGAGGCGGGTGTCGAGGTGTCCCAGCTGCTGCTGGTGACCTTCAGCCGCGCGGCGACCCAGGAGCTGCGGGAACGCACCCGCGACCGATTCGTCGCCGTCGCCGCGGGATTGACCGACCCGGTCGCGGCCAGGGCGCACGCCGACGAACTGGTCCGGCACCTCGCGCAGGCCGGCGAAGACGAGGTGCGGTCGCGGCGGCGACGGTTGCTGACCGCGCTGTCGGATTTCGACGCGGGCACCATCGCCACCACGCACAGCTTCTGCCAGCGCATGCTCGACGAACTCGGCCTCGCGGGTGAACACGACCCGGGCACCAGGCTGGTGGAGACCGTCGACGATCTCGTCGGCACCGTCGTCGACGATCTGTATCTCAACCGCTACGCGCGCGGGGAACCGCCGTTCTCGGTGAAGGAGGCCCGCACGCTCGCGCTGGCCGCCGTGCGGGACCGGCATGCGGCGCTCGAGCCCGACGGCGAGGCAGGCGAGCGGGTGGCGTTCGCCCGCGCCGTACGCGCGGAGACCGAGCGCCGCAAGCGGCTGGCCGGGCTGCGCGACTTCGACGACCTGCTGGTAGTGCTGCACGACGTGCTCGCCGACCCGGAGCACGGCCCGCGCGCGTGCCGTCGCATCCGGGCGCGCTACCGCGTCGCCCTGGTCGACGAATTCCAGGACACCGACCCGCTGCAATGGGACATCTTGCGCAGATCGTTCCACGGGCATGCCACGTTGGTGCTGGTCGGTGATCCCAAACAGGCGATCTACGCCTTCCGCGGCGCGGAGGTGCTCAGCTACCTGGACGCGGTGGCGCACGCCGACGTCCGCAAAGAACTCACCACGAACTGGCGCAGCGACGCCGGACTGCTCGCCGCGCTGGATCACCTGCACGGCGCGGCGGCCCTGGGGCACGAGGAGATCCGCGTCTATCCGGTCGCCCCGACCAGACCATGGTCCCGGTTGTCCGGACCTTCCGAACTCACCACGCCGCTGCGGGTCCGGTGCCTACCGCGCACGGGCGCGGGACCGCTGAACAAATCCGGCTTCCCGGCCGTCGGGCGCATGCGGGCCAAGGTCGCCGCCGATCTCGCCGCCGATATCGTGCACCTGCTCGAATCCGGTGTGCAGCTGGATGGGAAAGCGGAGACGGTACCGTCCGAAGCCGATTCGATCGCGGCGGTCGACACGGCGCGCAGGCCGATCGGGCCGGGCGACATCGCGGTACTGGTGCGGACCCGCTCGCAGATCGATGTGGTGCGTGCGGCGCTGGACCGCGTCGGCGTCGCCTCCGTGCTCGCGGGCGGTATCAGCGTCTTCGCGACCGACAGCGCCACCGACTGGCTGTGGGTGCTGCGGGCGCTGGAACAGCCGCATCGCGGCGACCGGGTGCGGCTGGCCGCGTGCACACCGCTGTTCGGTGTGACCGCGGCCGAGATCGACAGCGAGGGAGCCGATCTGGTCGGCCGGGTGAGCGCTCAGTTGCGTGAGGCGGCGCGGCTGTTCACCCGCGCGGGTTTCGCGGCCGTGTTCGAGAAGATCGCCGCCGAAACCCGCCTGGCGCCGCGGCTGCTCGCCGTGGAGAACGGGGAGCGGCAGCTCACCGACCTGCGGCACCTCGCGCAATTGCTCGACCAAGTCGCGCTCACCGAGGGACTCGGGCTGACCGCGCTGACCCGGTGGCTGGCCGACCGCGTGCGCGATCCCGCCTCCGGCGCCGTCGCCGACCGCAGCCGCAGGCTCGACCGGGACGCCGCCGCCGTCCAGATCGCCACCGTGCACGCGAGCAAGGGACTCGAATTCCCGGTGGTGTACCTGCCGTTCGCCTGGGACAGCGCGAAGAACCCCTATCCGGCGACGTTGCTGTTCCACGCCGACGACGGTGCGCGCGTGCTGGATGTCGGCGGCGCGGACGCTCCCGGATACGCCGAACGCAAGGCGCGCAGCGAAGCCGAGGAGGCGGGTGAGGAACTCCGGCTGCTGTACGTCGCGCTCACCCGCGCCATGTGCCAGATCGTCGCCTGGTGGGCGCCCGCGATCACCACCGCGGCGTCGCCGTTGCACCGCATGGTTTTCGGCCGCGCCGATCGTGGCGCGGCCGTCGCCGCCCGAGCCGCGGTACCCGCGGACACCGTTGCCGCGCAAATGCTTACGACGTGGGCGCAGGACGCGGGCGCGGCGATCTCGGTGACGGCGGTGGCCGGGACCGACGGCGTCGCGATCCGGCGAGCGCGCACCGGGCCCGCGCCGGGCGCACTGGCCGCGGCCCGCTTCGACCGGGCGCTGGACCAGCAGTGGCGGCGCACCTCGTACTCGGCGCTGACCGCCTCCGCGCACGGCCCGGCGGCGCCCGAACCCGACGGCGAACCGGAGGGCGCGCCGGGGCCGGGCGACGAGCCCGCGGGCGCCTCCCTCATCGGCGCGGCGGAGCCGGAACCGTCGGGCGCGGCGTCGCTGATGAACGCGCTGCCCTACGGCGCGGAGTTCGGCACCTTTGTGCACGGCGTCCTGGAGCGGATCGACACCGATCGTCCGGATCTGGCGGCCGAGGTGCGCGATCGGTGCCGCGAGGCGGTGGGCGAACTGATGGCCGAAGTGGATACCGAAGTGCTTGCGACGGCGCTGCTGGCGGTGCTGCGTACTCCGCTCGAGGGTGGCTGCCTGGCCGGCATCGCCCCCGGCGACCGTCTCAGCGAACTCGAATTCGAATTGCCACTGGCGGGCGGGGACCGCGTCGGCGCCACCGCGGCGACCCTGCGGCGCGTCGCCGAGTTGCTGCGTGAGCACCTTTCGGTCGACGACGACTTGTTCCCCTACGCCGAACAGCTGGCGGCGCTCGAAGACATACCGCTGCGGGGTTACCTGACCGGCAGCATCGACGCCGTGCTCCGCGTCGCGGGCGACGCGCACCCTCGATTCGTCGTCGTCGACTACAAGACCAACCGGCTCGGCACGGGTGATCTCACCGTCGCGCACTACACCCGCGACCGCATGGCCGCGGAGATGCTGCGTTCCCACTATCCGCTGCAAGCGCTGCTGTACTCGGTCGCGTTGCATCGCTATCTGCGCTGGCGGTTGCCCGGCTACGACCCGGCCCGGCATCTCGGCGGAGTCCGATACCTGTTCGTGCGCGGCATGATCGGACCGGAGACGCCTGCGGGCTGTGGCGTCTTCGACTGGCATCCGCCCGCCGATCTGGTCGTGGCGCTGTCGGCGCTGCTGGCAGGGGAGGCGGGGCGGTGACCTCGATCCAGGTGGCGCAGCGCGGAACCGGTCTGCTGCGCACGTTCAACGAGGCCGGTGTGCTCTCGGCCGCCGACGTGCACGTGGCGCTGCGGTTGGGCCGGCTGGGCCGGGAATCGTCGGAGCCGGTGCTGTTCGCCGCGGCGCTGGCGGTGCGGGCGGTGCGCTCCGGGTCGGTGTGCCTGGAACTGCACCGGATGCGGGAGATCGGCGTCGACGCCGACGAGAACTGGGACGCGGGCATCGATCCGGCGACGCTACCGTGGCCGGACATCCCGGCCGTGGTCGCCGCGCTGCGGGTGAGTCCGCTGGTGCGCGGTGGACCGGCGGGTCCGTTGCGGCCGCTGCGACTCGTCGAATCCCAGGGGCAGGGCGATTCCGGTCCGCTGCTCTATCTCGATCGGTACTACCGGCAGGAGCAGACGATCCGGCGGGTGCTCACCGAGCGCTCCGCACACCATCCGGTGGTCGCTCCCGGCATCGTGCGCCGCGAACTGGACCGGTTGTTCGACGCGTCGGCGGGCACGGCGCCGGATCGCCAGCGCCTGGCCGCCGCGCTCGCCGCGACACATTGGACCACCGTGGTCGCGGGCGGGCCCGGCACCGGCAAGACCCACACCATCGCGCGGATCATCGCCTTGCTGTCCGCGCACCGCGAGACCGAGCCGAAGTTGCCCGCGCTGCGCATCGCGCTGGCCGCTCCCACCGGGAAGGCGGCGGCTCGCCTCCAGGAAGCCGTTCGCGAGCAAGCGATTTCGCTCGGATTGCCCGAACTCACCGCCGCCACCTTGCACCGGCTGCTCGGCTGGCAGCGCGGCCGCAGTACCCGGTTCAAGTACCACGAATTCAACCGGCTGCCCTACGACGTGATCGTGGTCGACGAGACCTCGATGGTCTCCTTGACCATGATGAGCAGGCTGCTGGCCGCGCTGCGCCCGGACACCCGCCTGGTCCTGGTGGGCGACCCCGACCAGCTCGCCTCGGTCGACGCGGGCGCGGTGCTCGCCGACCTGGTCGCCGGACCCGTCGCGGCCACCCCGAATCCCGTGCTCGACGAGATCCTCGGTCCGGAGGCGACCGGCGAGCACGCCGAGGCCCTGACCGCGCTGGAGCGCACCCGCCTGCGCGGCGGCATCGTCCGGCTGACCCGGGGCCGCAGGTTCGGCGGACGGATCGCCGACCTGGCCGTCGCGGTGCGGGCGGGGGATGCGGACGCCGCGCTCGAGCTGTTGCGCGCGGGCGGCGACGAATTGTCGCTCAGCGCGCCCGACGAGCTGACCGCGGTCCGCGCCGACGTGGTGCGGGCCGCGACGACGGTCACCGCCGCCGCCCTGGACGGCGACGCGACGGGCGCGCTGCAGGCGCTGGAAACGCACCGCCTGCTGTGCGCGCACCGGCAGGGGCCGTTCGGCGTGGAGCGCTGGGACCGGATGGGCGCGGAGTGGGCCGCCGCCGCGGGGGCGGGCCCCGATTCGCAGCAGGCGCCGTGGTATCCCGGACAACCGCTGCTGGTCACCGCGAACGATCACGAGGCGCGGATCTACAACGGCGACACCGGCGTCGTCGTGCGGATGCCCGACGGCTCGTTGCGCGCGGCCCTGCAACGCGGCAGCGAACCGTACCTGGTGCATCCCACGCAATTCCCCGCGGTCGTCACGGTCTTCGCCATGACCATCCACCGCAGCCAGGGCAGCCAGTACGACACCGTCTCCGTCGTCCTGCCCGAGCCCGAATCCACCTTGCTGACCAGGGAATTGCTGTACACCGCGATCACCAGGGCACGCCGCCACGTCCGGATCATCGGTACCGAGGAGTCCATCCGCGCTGGCATCGCGCGGCGGGTGCTGCGCGCCAGCGGGCTGTCGCGCCGGGAAGGGCCCCGATGACGGGATCTCACATTCGCGGCGCCCGCGGCGTCTACCTGGTGTGAGCCTGCCCCCGTTCGAGGAAATAGTGGCCGAATACGGCCCGATGGTGTTGCGCGTCTGCCGGGCGGTGCTCGGCCCGTCCGACGCGGCCGACGCCTGGTCGGAAACGTTTCTCTCCGCGTTGCGGGCGTTTCCCGGCCTTTCCCCGGACACGAACATCGAGGCATGGCTGGTCACCATCGCGCATCGCCGCGCGATCGACGTCGGCCGGGCGCTGACGCGCGCTCCCGTCCCGGCAGAGACGTTGCCGGAACGTCCCGTTACCGCCCCCGGACCCGCCGACTACGACCCCGACCTGTGGGCCGCCCTGCGGGCGCTGCCGACCAAGCAGCGCCAAGCGGTCGCCTACCACTATCTGGCCGGGCTTCCCCACGCGGAGATCGCCGAATTGCTCGGCAATTCTCCGGATGCCGCCCGCCGCGCCGCCGCGGACGGCCTGAAGACCCTGCGCAAGCTCTACCCGAAGGACGAATCATGATGGCCACCCTCGATCACGGTGACGGGTTGTCGCGCGCGCTGACCCCGGACGCCGACCTGCTCGCCACGCTGCACGCGCGACTGACCGCCGAGGCCGACGCCGCGGGCCTGCTCGATGTCGCCTACCGCTCGCTGGAGACCCCGGTGGGGACGTTGCTGCTGGCCGCGACGCCCGCTGGACTGGTCCGCGTCGCCTACCCGACCGAAGACCACGACGCGGTACTCGCCACACTGGCCGCGCGGATCAGTCCGCGGATCCTCGCCGCGCCCGCCCGCTTGGACGTGGCGGCCCGGCAGATCGAGGAGTACTTCGCGGGCCACCGGACGCGTTTCGACCTGCCGCTGGATCTGCGGCTGGCCGCCGGGTTCCGCCGCCAGGTGATCGAGCACCTGCCCGCCATCGGCTACGGACAGCGCGCGAGTTACGGCGCGGTGGCGGCGGCCGTCGGGAACCCGCGCGCGGTGCGCGCCGTCGGCTCCGCCTGCGCGCGCAACCCGCTGCCGGTGGTGATCCCGTGCCACCGGGTGGTACGCGGGGACGGGTCCATCGGACAGTACGTCGGCGGCGTCGTCGCCAAGCACGCGCTGTTGGATCTGGAGGCGGCGGCATGAGCGAGCCGAGCACCGGAACCGTTGGGGACGGTCACCGCGCGGAGCATCGTGCCGGGCCCGCTCCCGTCCCGGGGCGGGCCGAAGCCGCCGCCCTGGCGGATCGCGTCGACGCCCAGTCTTGGCGGACGCTGCTCGCGGAAGTCGACGCGCACGGCTGCGCGGCGACCGGGCCGATCCTCACTCCGCAGGAGTGCGCCGAATTCACCGCCATGTGGGACGACCTGACCCGGTTCCGATCCACCGTCGACATGGCGCGCTATCGATTCGGTGAAGGCACCTACCGATACTTCGCGCATCCGGTGCCCGAGCCGATCATGCGCCTGCGGACGGCCTTCTATCGAAAACTGTTGCCGCTCGCCCGATCCTGGGCCGACCGTCTCGGCGACCCAGCGCCGTGGCCGGAGGAGTTCGGCGATTGGCTCGACGCCTGCCATGCCGCAGGGCAGAAAAAGCCGACCCCGATCCTGCTGCGCTACCACGCCGGTGACTGGAACGCCTTGCATCGCGACCTGTACGGCGAGCTGGTCTTCCCGCTGCAGGTCGTCATCGGATTGGACCGATCCGGGATCGACTACACCGGCGGGGAATTCCTGCTCGTGGAGCAACGCCCGCGCGCTCAGTCGAAAGCGATCGTGTCGGTGCTCGAACAGGGGCACGCGTTGGTTTTCACCACCCGCGATCGGCCGACGCCATCCAGTCGCGGCTGGTCCCGCGCCCCGATCCGCCACGGTGTCAGCCGCGTGCGCAGCGGTGTGCGGCACACTCTCGGTCTCGTGCTGCACGACGCGGAATAGCCATCGTGTACACCTTGCTCGACGGCGACGGCCGACCGTATCGGAGCATCGTCCCCGGGCGATACGGCGGCCACCGTCGCAGCCGCATCTACGGCCGTCTGGACTGCCCTTCGGCGCTCCGTGCGCTCGCCAGGGGCGCCTACCGCACGCATCGCGTCTTCTTCGCGACCGAATCCGACGCGATCTCCGCTGGCTACCGGCCTTGTGCGGTCTGCGTGCCCGGGCGGTACGCCGCGTGGAAGAAAACGCGCTGATCGCGGATCGCGCCAGAGCCCGCAGCGCCGATTCGAACAGGTGCCGGCTGCTGTACGGGTCCTGCCGCCGGCAACCCCAGGATCTGGTGCCGCTGGGGCGGAGTAGCTACGCCTGTTCCGGTGAGCCGGTACGCGCGGGCTCGTCGCGGACCCACGCGTCGGTCTGGGTGAGCCAGAACAGATAGCCCAGGGCGGGTAGCACGGTGACCGCGGCGGCGGCGACGACGGCGAGCAGTCCCACCAGGGTTGCTCGTGCACCGGCGGCATCCGCGATGAGCATCTGATCGACGAGGATCCATGGCGTCTGCGCGACGGCCCACCCGATGACGATCGCGGCGACCGCGACCGTCGCGGGAACGCGCGCCCACCCGAATCGGCGGCGGTACACCAAGGTCAGGGTGAGCACCCCCGCGGCCGCCGAGACCGCGATGAGCGGAAGGGCGCGCCCGAGGAGTCCGGCGCCGAGGGTAGGTGCGTCGTGACGGATCGGCGCGATCGCCGCGATCGCGACCGCCCCGGTCACGCCGCCGACGATCAGTGTGCGCAGGCGCAGGTATCCGGCGAGGGCGTCGTCGCCCGAGCGCGCGGCGTCGGCGGTGAGGAAGACGCCGGCCAGGAATGCGGACGTCCCGACCGCCAGAACACCGCCGAGAATCGAGGTCGGATTCAACCACGACCGCAACCGGTCGCCGTACCCGTCGGCGGGCACCCGGCCGGAGGCGATCGCGCCGACCGCGGTGCCGAAGAAGAACGGCGTGATGAGCGACGCGCCCGCGAACAAGGCGCCGAACAAGCGCGCCTGACGCAGCGTCGCGGAGTACTTGCGGAACGCGAAATTCGCCCCGCGCAGCACTATTCCGAGCAGCGCCAGGCTCATCGGGATGAACAGGGTGGTCATGACGGCGGCGAACACCGCAGGGTAGGCGGTCCAGAGGAACACCAGAATGTAGATCAGCCACACGTGGTTGGCTTCCCAGACCGGTCCGATGCTGTGGTCGATGAGCACTCGCAAGCGGCTGCCGCGCCGGGGTCCGCCCGCGGTCAGGTCCCAGAATCCGGAGCCGAAATCCGCGCCGCCGAACAGCGCGTAGAGCACCACCCCGGTGAACATCGCGGTCGCGACGACGTCCGAGAGATCCATCGGTCACGGCTTTCCGACGCTGCGGGCGCGCTGCGCCTGGTCGACCGGCGACGCGCCCGGTCCGTAGGGGGCGGTGATAGTCGCGGTGCCGGTGCGCCAGCGCCGCGCCATGGAACGCAGGACGACGATCGCGCCCACCGTCATCCCGGCATACACCAGCAACACGCTGACATAGGTCCACCACAAGCCGGTGCTCGTGCTGGCGGCGTCGGTGGTGCGAAGGACCCGCCAGACCGTCCACGGCTGACGGCCCACTTCGGTCGCGATCCAGCCGCATTCCAGCGCCAGGATCGCCAACGGTCCGGCGGCCACCGCCGCTCCCAGGAACCAACGTTCGGCCAACGGGTCATGGCGCCGCCAGCGCAGCAGCCAGAACACGATCACCATGAGCGCGAGCAGGGTGCCGATGGCGACCATGGTCTGAAAGGCGAGGTGGGTGACGTTGACCGGCGGCCGATCCGCCACCGGCACCGAGTCCAATCCGGGTACCGGGGCGGTCAGCGAGTTGCGGGCGATGACGGAACCCAGCCGGGGGATCTCGAGCGCTCCCCGCACCTCTCCATCGACGAGAACGCCGCCCAATCGCAGCGGGGCGGGCCCTTCGGTGGTGGCGGCCAGTTCGAACGCGGCCAGCTTCGACGGTTGCGTATCGTGCACCCGCATCCCCAGCACGTGCCCTAGGAGTGGTTGGGCGAGCGCGGCGACGGTCGCGAAGACGAACGGGACCGTGAACCCGAGCCGGTGATGAGGGTCGCGACGTCCACGCAGCAGACCGGCGGCGTAGACGCCGGACACGAGGAATCCGACGACCATGAAGGCTCCGACCCACATGTGCGCGAACTGCAGGTACACCCCGCCGTTGAACATCGCACGCCACGGATTCACCTCGGTCACCTCACCGTCGGCGAGCCGGAATCCGGTCGGGTTGTTCATCCACGCGTTGACGCTGACTACACAGAAGGTGCCGACCACCCCGGCGGCCCCCATCGGCACGAGCATGGCAAGGTGGCGGCGCGGCGGCATGCGACCCCATCCGTAGAGGTAGATGCCCAGGAAGATCGCTTCGATGAAGAACGAAAGCCCTTCGAAGGCGAACGGCAAGCCCAGCACGTCGCCGAAGCGGCCCATCAGCCCCGGCCACAAGAGCCCCATTTCGAAACTGAGCACCGTTCCGGAGACCGCGCCGATGGCGAACAAGATCGCCGACACCGTCGCCCACCGCTTCGCCAAGCCCAGCGCCACGGCGTCGTGGTGAACGATGCCACGGCGATGCACGACGTAGATCATGGCGGGAAAGGCGACGCCGAAACAGGCCAGCACGATGTGCCAGCCCAGTGAGAACGCCATCTGCTGGCGTGCGGGCAGCAGGCCGGGCGGCCCTTCGCCCGACGCCTGGTAGAGCGCGACGAGCGTGCTCGACACGATGCGGGCCCCTTTCCCTCGGTCTCGATAGCCGCATGCCTGCGCCACGCGCGCTCGGCTCTCAGCCGGGGTATCCCCTTCGCGCTGTATCAAGCCGGTGAAGGCGTCGAGCACCGGGCGACGAACGAGAGAGGAAGAGGCAGGGGTTGGGACTTGCGCGGATATCACAGGAGTGGTAGAAGAAATCTGTGTTGGCTGACAGAGATAATCCAATCTGTCATTGAGAGATAAGACTGAGTGGAGGTGACGGCCATGCTGGTCCCGGCGTGCGATCCACCCGGGCAGGAACGTTTCGCTATCACCCCCTTCCAGAGGTGCACGAGATCGTGAAAGCGAGGTGATTGCTGTATCCCAAGGAAACGACGATTGTCGATCTCTCGTTCTCGACTCTTCCTCACGGGTGGGCTCGGCGGGCTCCGAGCCCACCTCCCGAAACCGGAATTCACCTCGGAGGAGTGACGAATGACCACGATCCCGCTCTACGGTGACGGTGACCTGGCCGACCAGCAGACCCCCGTGCGTGCCGACGACCGTGATATCGGACTGGACACCGGCGGGTTGCACCCGCTGACCGAGCGCATCCGTGCCGCGTTCGACACCGCCGATATCAGCGACCGCATCGATCAAGCCTGGATCACACCTACCGCCGATGACGACTACGATTGCCTCGCCTACTGACAGCAACGTCCATCCCGACCCGCACACCGGCGCCGCGGAACTGCCGCGCTGGCAGCACGGATGTGTGGCCTGGTTCAACAAGGAAAAAGGTTTCGGGTTCTTGACCCCGGACAATGGCGGTGAGGCGGTGTTCGTCCGATACACCGCCATCTGCGCCCCCGGCTACAAGACACTCACCGCTGGGCAACCGGTCGTGTTCACGGCCGCCGACACCGACCGCGGACCCGAAGCCACCCAGGTGCTGACCTACACCCGCACCCATACCACCCCCGCGCCGCACGACCTGCCGCGATCGCATCGATCCAGCCGCCGATGCCGATTGCGGCTGCGGCCGGGGCGATAGCCACAAACCTTGTGGCTGCAACGGGCCCGCCCGCACCGAGGATTTCGACGGTGCGGGCGGGTCGCTCCCAACCAGGTATCGCAGGATGGCGGCCCATGTAACCGGATCGGTGCGACACCGCTTCGTCAGCCCACCAGCGCCGGGTGTTCGCCCTCGGCGATCTGCTGAGCGGTGGCATATGCGAGGTGCAGGAAATCGGCGCCTGCCAAGGCGGCCGCGGCGTCGGTCAGCACGCGCGTCATCCGCGGCGCGAAAACGTGTCCGATGGTCAAACCGGTGATCGCCCATACGTCGAAACAGAACGGGCAGCTGAGCAACTCACCGATGCTGCGCCCGATGCCGTCGGTCGCCTTCGGCTCCTCGGCCACCTCTCCGGGCCCACCGTCAGCTGCGACCGGTCGCGTGAACGCTGCGCGCACCGGAGCCGTCACCGCGGCCTTCGTCCCCAAGCGGGACAGCTTGTGCGTGGCGAACGCGGTGACCACCAGATCACGGATGGTCATATCGCGCGGAAGCTTGCGACCTGTCGCGTTCCCGAGCAGTGCGACCGCCGCCACTACAGTCGCGTACGCAACCATCGTCGCGGCATAGCCACCCACGTGACGAGAGTTGTCGGTCACCGCGGGAATCCCGCGGGCATATCGTGAACGATCAGAAGCGCGCGTCGCATCACAGCCTCCTCTTGGCACCCTGATGAATCTCTTCCGGCCTACCCTGGCCGCGTCCCGGCAAACCGCCGGTCGGAGTCGGGGGAGGGGTCTGCGGTCCCTCCCCCGATCAGGAGAAGAGTGACGTGACTACGAGAGGTTGTTCCTGCGGCGAGCTGTCATCCCTGCGTGCCACATGGTGTGGCGGTGCGCGTGGAGCAGATGCTCGCTGGTGCTCGCAAGCGCCTGGTGCAGGGGGCGACCGCCTCGCCGCGGAACCGGTTTCTCAGTGGGATGCGGGCATCACCTCCTTCTTCGGAATTCCGTCACTGTGCGGTGGCGGTTGTGCGGAGGACCGCGTTCGGTGGCAGGCCCCGCTTCGGGGTGCCACCCGTGCGTCCCGAGCGTGTTCCGGCCGGGACGGGGGCTCGAGGCGCGCCGCGGTCCCGGCGCCGGAATGGACGGGTGCGCCCGCCCGCGTAACCGGGCCCCTGCCTCGCACAGGATCGCGTCCACCTCGGCGAACAATCGTTCGAGGTCGGGATCCAGCAGCCAGGCGTCGCACTCGTCGAGTGACCGCGGACGTACAGCCGAATCGGGCATGACGACGTCTCCCGTCCCGGGTTCAGGCGTCGATCGCCTTGTGCCCGTTGCCGCGAGCGACCTCGATCTTGCGCGGCTCGGGCCGGTCTGCCAGCGGGATCGTCAGACGGAGCACGCCATCGGCGTAGTCGGCGCGGACCTGGTCGACGTCGAGGTCGTCGCCGAGGAGCAGTTGGCGGCTGAACTCGCCGCGAGGCCGCTCGGTGGCCACCATCTCGCGATCGGCGTCGAGTTCCGGCCTGCGCGCGCGAACGGTCACGACGTCGCGCTCGACATTCAGGTCGAGAGAATCCCGATCGATGCCGGGCGCGTCGATCTCGACGACGAACTGGTCGCCCGCACGCCAGGCGTCCATGGGCAGGACCGCCGGGTGGGCCGCTGTGCCGAACACCTGCTGCGTCCAACGTTCCACATCGCGGAACGGGTCAGTGCGCATCAGCATGGTCGTCACCTCCAACTCACTCTATTCTGCATAGAACGAATCAGATAAGTTGTGCCATTGGACACAGATTTCTTATAGCACTAACTTGAGTGCCGCGCAAGTACCCGGTCGGGAAACCCGGCAGATGCCAGTTCCCGCCCGTTGCCGCACATCCGCAGGCGCGGCTCTGCGCCATCCCCGTCGGCGTGTCCGGCGTATGGGACCCGGAGCCGAAGCCGCCACCGTCCACCCCATGTCGGCCGAACGCGTGGCTGGCGCAACGCACGATGTGATGCCGCGCTGCGACGGTCCTGCCTTGCGGACCTGGGGCCGGCGGCCGGCGAGGAATGTGTCGCCCTCGCCCCCGCCGGTCCGAGTCGATGTACCGCCCTGATGCGGATCAGCTCGCGGCTCGGTCCGGGAAGCGGAGTACGAGACCCGCGTCCCAGGCGCGGTCGATGATGTCGGCGATATCGATGTCGCGTATGCCGCCGAACGCGGGGCCGGCGAACAGTTCGTCGATGTAGCGCAGGATGTGCTCGGCCACCGTGGATTCGACCCGGCCGATCCCTCCGGCGAGTCGGGATGTGAGGTCGCGAGCGCGCATCCTGATGGTGAGGTCATCGGCGTGGACCTCGTCGGTCCGGAGTAACAATCCGCAGGGTTCGCGGGGAATCAACGCGAGCCGGATCAGTACGCGGGCCGCGCCGATGTATCGCAGCGTTCGACCGGGCAGGCGGACGCGCAGGCGCAGCAGGATCGGCACCGCGATCGTCATATCCCAGGGTCCGCAGTCGCATCGCACGGCGTGTACGGGTCCGGCTTCGGCGATCGCGGTGGCGCGCACGAGTCCGTTCAAAGCTACCGGCACCGGCCCGATCTCGATGCGCTCACCCACGATCCGCGCGACGACGTCGGCGATTCGTTCCGGAGTTGCCGCGGCACGTAACACCCTGTCGGCGAAGTCCCTGCGCGACAGAACGTTTGCCGGCACGCTGCCGGGTGCCGTGTCGTGATGTTCGGCCATGTCGCTACCTCCGTCGTGCGCGGTGACCGGAAGACGGGTGGATACACCGCAGGTACGTGGCATCTACCCCGTCGGCGCGATCTCAATCGAGAGAGCCACCGCACCGGCTACGGCGGCTGACCAGCCGGTGCCCGATCGTTTGGGCATGTGCGAAGGGGGTACGGCCCGAACACATTTGCTCGCTCCGCCGACACACAGGTAGGCAAGTGGCCTGGGCGGATCACATCGGCGCGAGACGGGCCGCTACCACCGAGGAATACCGGCCGAAGTATCGAAGGGCGTGATCACGACCATGGACAACCATGTACCGACTGTCGGTGTCGAAGAGGAATTCCTGCTGACCGACCCCGAAACCGGCGCCCCCGCACCGGCCAACATCCGAGTTGCCGAAGCGGCGAAGAAGGCGGACATCGATCTGCAGTTGGAGCTGACCAGCTGTCAGGTGGAAACCAGTAGCGGGGTGCATTCCGATATCGGCGACCTGCTCACGGAATTGCGCACGCTGCGTAGGACCGTCGCCGAATGCGCGGCCGCCAATGACGCTCGGCTCCTCGCTGTCGCGGTGCCCCCGACCGTGCCCGAAGGGTTCCCGGTCACCGATACGCCTCGATATCGGCGGATCGCCGACAGCTTCGGCATGATCGCCCATGAACAAGGGCTGTCCGGATGCCATGTGCACGTCGGTGTGCCCGATCGCGAGACCGCGATACTGGTCGGCAATCACGTGCGTCCGTGGTTGCCGGTATTCCTCGCGTTGACCGCCAATTCGGCGATCTACCGTGGCAGCGAGACGGGATACGCGAGTTGGCGCAGCATTCTGTGGCGGCGCTGGCCCAGCGCGGGACCGCCACCGTACTTCGCCTCCGTCGAGGACTACGACGCGATCGTCGCGACAATGCTCGCCAGCGGCAGCATTCTCGACAACAAGATGGTGTACTGGGACATCCGGCCCTCGGAATCGTTCCCTACCGTCGAAGTGCGGGTCAGCGACGTACCCGCCACCGTGGAGGAAGCCGCGCTGCTCGCCGCCTTGATCAGGGCCACCGTCACCATGGGGGTGCGGGCGATCGAACAGGGTGAACCCGCCCCGCCCGTCCCTGCCGAAGTACTTCGCGCTGCCTACTGGAACGCCGCGCAGTCGGGTTTGGACGGCGACGGACTCGATCCCGTCGAAGGGCGTGTGGTTCCACACCGAGATTTGCTGGACGAACTCGTCGCGCACATCGAGCCCGCGCTGCGGGACTTCGGTGACCAAACCTTCGTCACCGAAGCGATCGCCGACCTCGGCAAGCGTGGCAACGGCGCCCGACGCCAGCTCGAAGCGCTGCGTAAGCGTCATGAGATCGGCGACGTGGTCGAGGAACTGGCACACGCAACCCTGGAAGGGTGCGCCTGACGGCGCTGATCGCGGATCGCCCCAGAGCCGCTAGCGCAGAACGGATTCGAACAAGGGCCAGCTGTTGTGCAGGTCGTGCTGCCAGTAGCCCCAGGAATGGGTGCCGCTGGGCCGCAGATCGAAGGTGGCGGGGACGCCGAGTTCTGCGAAGCGGTCGCGCAGTGACCTGGTGCAGCGGTCGGAGATGGCTTCGAGCATGCCGCCGATGGCCAACTGGTCCGCCATCTTCGCGGGGTTGCCGTCGATTCCCGTGCTGTGCGGTTGGTCCAGCGGGCCCGCCTGCCCGTTTCCGGCGGCCACGTAGATCGTCGTGCCGCGCAGCCGATCCGCGTGCACGTAAGGATCGTTGGTCGCCCAGGCCGGATCGCCCGGCGGTCCCCACATGTTCGCCACCGTGCCGCCTTCCGCGGTGACGATCGTGGCCACCATGGCCTGTCCGGCGGGGTCGCTGGTGCGCACGCAGCCGCTGTAGGAACCGATCGCCTTGTACAAACCCGGTGCGGCCATGGCCAACTGGAACACCGAGGTGCCCGTCATCGAGACTCCGGCGATGGCGTTGGCGCCGGTGCCGCCGAAGGTGGCGTCGATGATCGGGGGAAGCTCGCGGGTGAGGAACGTGGTCCAGCGCGGCCGGCCGAGAACCGGGTCGTCGGCGCGCCAGTCGGTGAAGTAGCTGCCCGCGCCGCCGACCGGCACCACCACGGTCACCTGCCGGTCGGCGAAGAATCGGTCGACGTCGGTCCGGTCGGTCCAGCCGTCGCCCGCGGTGCCGCCGTCGATGCCGTTGAGCAGATACAGCACCGGAGCCGGACGGGACGGGTCCGGGCGTGGCAGCACGATGACCGATACCGATGCGCCCATCGCGGGGGAGAAGACGGTCAGCTCGACGGCTCGACCGTGTGCGGGTCGCATCGCGGGTGGCTCGGCGACCGCCGGGCTTCCGGAGCAGATCAGCATCAGCAGTGCGAAGAGCATTGCGCGCCGGACTGTTCCGCGTGAGTCGCGGCACAGTCGAGGGAACGCCATGCGCTCGACGCTAGGTTCCGCCGCACCGGGATCGCAATGGTCGCGCGCCCGGTTTGGGAAATACGGCAAATAGTCGACGAATCGAATTGGTAGGAAACACAGGATCACTCGAAAATCCGGCGGGTGGGCCGCCCGATGTTATTGACTGCGAATTCGAGCCCTCCTACCCGGGGCCAGGAGTCGACATGCCCGGATATTCGCATCGAACAGGCGCGGTACTCGCCGCGGTGCTCATTTTCACTTGCGTGATGATCGGCGCACAGCCGGTGGTCCGCGCCGATCCATCGCGACCCGTCGCAGCGGACGGCTCGCGAATAGTGGAAACCCGGCTCGAATCCGACCGGCAATCCGAACTCGAGGTGTACTCGGCGGCGATGAACAGCGCTACGCGAATTCGGGTGCTGCGCGCGGCAGATCCGGACACACCGGCGCCGACCTTCTATCTCCTCAACGGCGCCAACGGTGGTTCGGAGGGGAATTGGCTCGACGGCACCGATCTCGTCGACTTCTTTCGCGACAAGCAGGTGAACGTCGTGATCCCGTTCGGCGGTGCGGGAAGCTACTTCACCGACTGGCGCAGCGACGACCCGGTCCTCGGCAGGCAGCGCTGGTCGACCTTCCTCACCGAAGAGCTGCCGCCGCTCATCGACGCCACCTTCCACGGCACCGGGACGAACGCCATCGCGGGCATCTCGATGGCAGGCACCTCGGTGTTCCAGTTGGCCATGGCCGCACCGGGTTTGTACAAGGCGATCGGTTCCTACAGCGGCTGCGTGCGCACCAGCGACCCCGCGGGGCAGGCGGTGGTTCAGGCGGTGGTCACGCAACAGCGTGGCACCGTCGTCAACATGTGGGGGCCGCCGACCGATCCCGCATGGCGCGCCAACGATCCGTACCTGCACGCGGACCGGCTGCGCGGCACCGCCATCTACGTTGCCACCGGTACCGGGCTGCCCGGCCCGAAGGACAACTTCGAGGGCGCGCACGGCGACCTCGCGCACCTGCTCTACCAGCTGGTATTCGGGGCACCGTTGGAGGCGGTGGCGAACCTGTGCACGCACCAGTTGCAGGACCGGTTGCGTCAGCTGGGTGTCGATGCGACCTTCGACTTTCGGCCCAACGGCACCCACTCCTGGGGTTACTGGCATCAGGATCTGCGCAATTCGTGGCCGATGATCGAAGCGGCGATCCGATGACCCGCAAAGAGGCCGCGGTGGCGCTCGGATCGTTCGGAGCGTGCCTGATCTCGGTCTTCATGCAGATGATCGATGTGACGATCGTCAACACCGCCCTCCCGGTCGTCACCGCGGAGCTGCGGGCGTCGCGGTCCGAGCAGTTGTGGGTGGTGGCCGGGTACTCGCTGGCGTTCGCCTGCGTGCTGCTCACCGCCGCTCGCGTCGGTGCGATCGCCGGCCGCCGCCGGATGTTCCTGTGGTCGGCGGTGGCCTTCACGGTGGCCTCGGTGTGGTGCGGGATGTCCACCACCGCGATGGAACTGGTGCTCGCCCGGATCGTCCAAGGCGTGGCGGGCGCGGGGATGGCGGCGCAGACCATCGCCATCATCACCGCGAGTTTCCGCCGTGAGCATCATCAATACGCCTTCGCCGCGTACGGCGCGACAGCGGGTTTCGCGGGAATGCTCGGCCCGATCCTGGGCGGCGCGCTGATCACCCTTGACCCGTTCGGGCTCGGCTGGCACGCGATCTTCCTGATGAATCTGCCGTTGGGTGTGGTGGCGATCGCGCTGGCCGCGGGCTACCTGCGATCGGGCCCGGCGAGGGATCGGGAGCCATTGGATCTGCGCGGGGCCGTGGTGGCCACCGCGGCGCTGTTCGGGCTGCTGTTCGCGCTGTCGGACAGTCAACAGGCGGGCTGGCGGGCCCTGCACGGGGTGTACATCGCGGCCGCGGTGGTGCTCGGCGCGGTGTTCGTGGCACACGAGCGCGCGACGCGCCGCCGAGGCGGCCGCGCGCTGGTGCGGCTGGACCTTTTCGCCGACCGGGGATTCGCGATCGGATCGGCACTGGTGGCGATCTTCTTCGGCCTGTTCACCGCGTTCGTGTTCACCGTCTCGATCCTGTTGCAGGACGTGCTGCGGTTCTCCGCGCTGCGTACCGGGATCGCCATGACGCCGTTCGCCCTCGGTGCGGGCGCGGGTGCGCTGCTGTCACCGATCCTGATGCGCCGCTGGGGGACTCGAGCGCTGGCCGGCGGTATCGCCGTTTTCGGCGGCTGCGTCGCGGTGGGAGTGGGATACCTGTACGTAGGGGATGGCGTCGTGAACCTTCCGCTGGTGCTGGGGCCGACGTTTCTCGCGGGCCTCGGCGTCGGGGTCTTCGGCGTGCCGCTGCAACCGCTGATGCTGGCGGAATTGGACGAGCAGGCCATGGGCGAGGCGTCGGGCGTGCTGCCCACCATCGAGCAGATCGGCAATTCGGTCGGACTGGCGGTGCTCAGCGCGCTGTTCTTCCGCGCGCACACGCTGCCTGGCAGCATGATCATGCTCTCGGCCGTCGCCGTCGCGGCTCTCGGCCTGGCCGCACTGGCGCTGGCGCTGCCGAACCGCGCGCGTGCCGCCACGAGTCCGTTCAGTTGGTCGGTCGCGGGCTGACGGCGACAACTCGGCGAGGCTCGCCCCCTGGTGTCGGCCGCGCTCCACGCTGGGGGTGCCCCGGCCGTTCGAGAACTACGGGTGTTCGGCGCCGTGGACGGATTCGGTGCGTGGCTCCGGAGACGTTCGGTGCGGGCCGCCGCGCCGCAGCCAGGACGGAGCCCACCAGCAGGCGTCGCCGAGCAGGCGCATGGTCGCGGGCACCAGCAGCATCCGCAGGATCGTCGCGTCGATGAACAGCGCCGCGACCATGCCGTAGGCGATGTACTGCATCATGACCAGATCCGACAGCGCGAAGGCTCCCGTCACCACCAACAGGATCAGGGCGGCGGCGGTGACGATCCAGCCGGTGCGGGCGATGCCCGCGCGCACCGCCTCGGTGGTCGTCGCGCCCGCGGCCCGCGCCTCCACGATGCGGGCGAGCAGGAATACCTCGTAGTCCGTGGACAGCCCGTAGATCACGGCGACGATCAGCACCAGTACCAGCGCCATGATCGGCTGCGGGGTGAACTCCAGCAGCCGCGCGCCGTGGCCCTGAACGAAGATCCAGGTCAGGATGCCGAGCGTGGAGCCGAGCCCGAGCAGATTCAGCAGCGCGGCCTTGAGCGGCAGCACCAGGGAGCCGAAGGCCAGCACCATCAGCACGGTGGTGACCAGGAAGACGAGCGCGATCATCAGCGGCATCCGGCGCAGCAGCGCGTCGACGCTGTCGCGCTGAACCGCGGGCTGCCCGCCGACCAGCACCGTCGTTCCCTTCGGCACCGGCATGGAACGCAGATAGTCGATGGTCGCGTTCGCGTCGTGCGCGTCCCGCAGTACGGTCGAAGTGGTGAAGACGCTCGGATGCGCCGGTCCCTGCACCGCGCGCGGGAACGGCGCGATGAGTCCGGGGGCTCGTCCGGCCTGCGCGACCACCGCCTCGATATCGGCGGTGTTGTGGGTGATCAGTACCAGATCGACCGGATTGATCTGCCGCAGCGGAAAGACTTGATCGAAGTGCTCTTGCGCCGTGCGGGCCGGATGACGCGGCGGCAGGAAGCGCTCGGAGATGCCACCGAAGGCCACGTCGCGCACGGGGACGATGAGCAGCACCAGGACGGCCACCACGGGAACCGCCACGGCCAGAGGTCGTTTCATCACCCATCCAGCGACGCGGCCCCACGGATTGTCCGCCTCTCGATCGCCGGCGCGGCGCGCGTGGAACCGGTTGAAACCCAACCAGTCCACGCGGGGGCCCAGCACGGCCAGCATGGCGGGCAGCAACGTGATCGAGATCAGCGCCGCCAGCGCCACCGTCACCATCGCACCGAGCGCGAACGAGCGCAGAAAGCCTTGCGGGAACAGCAGAATGGCGCCCGCGGCGACGACCACGATGGTCGCGGAGAACACCACGGTGCGTCCGGCGGTCGCGACCGTGCGCCGCACGGCCTCGGGTACCTCGCGGCCGTCGGCCAGCTCTTCGCGGAACCGGCTCACGATGAACAGACCGTAGTCGATGGCCAAGCCGAGGCCGACCATCGAGACCACCGGCGAGACGAAGGAGTTCACCTCGACGACGGTGGTCATGGCCCGAATGACCCCCCACGCCCCCAGCACGGTCAGTCCGCCGACAATGAGCGGCAGCGCGGCCGCCACGACGCCGCCGAACAGGAAGAACAGCAGCACCGCCACGGCGGGAACGGCGAACAGCTCCATGCGACGCTGATCGTGGGCCATGGTGTCGTTGAGGGCGGCCGCGACGGGTTGCCCGCCCGCCACCTCCATGTCTATGCCAGGTATCCGGAACTGGTCGGCGACTTTTCGGTAGTTGCGCATGATCTCCGTGTCGTCGCTGCCGCGAATGGCGACGGAGGCGAAGGCGTAGTCGCGGGCTTCGGAGCCGAAGATGTCCGGTAGGTGCAGCCCGGTGTCGGTGGACCAGTAGGTGGCGTTGATCTTGTCGATCCGGTCCGGAAAGCGTTGCGGCAGGCCGTTCAAGTGACCCACGACCGTCGCGGCGAAGGCGGGGTCGTCGATAGTCTTGCCTGCCGGGGCGCGATACAGCAAGAGCACATCGGCGATGTGGTCGTGGCCGAACGCCTCGTCTTTGAGCCGGACCGCCCGCGCGGATTCCGAAGTCGGATCGTTCCAGCCGCTGACGCTGAGGTGCTCGTCCAACCCGAGGCCGTACGCACCGAGCGCGAGCAGTGCGGCGACGACGAACCCGATGACGGTGAACCGCCGCCGGACGAGCGTATCGGTCCAGTGCGTGAACTCGGCGAACAATGCCGCCTCCTAACCGGTGACATCGTATTTCGGCGAGGCCGGGAACGGTTGAAACCTAGCAATGCCAAGGCATTTCACCGGCAGTCGATCCGGAATTTCGAGATGCCACAACTCGGTTCGCAAGCGGATTGTGAAGTCTCCCTGAGCCCACGACGGCCGGTGTGGCGGCCGTTACGCTGGGCCGGACGCCAAGTGTGCACAGGCTGATTCGTGAATCGCCGGAAAAAGAATGGCGATCGAACTGGATCCGACCCGGAGGATGTGCATGTCGGATATTGCAATTGTCGGCATCGGCTGCAGGTTTGCAGGGGGCATCGACTCGCCCGAAACATTTTGGGAATTCGTCCTGGACAAACGGGACGGCGTGGTCGAAATGCCGGCCGATCGCTGGGATTACCGCCGCTACTACGATCCGGAACCGCGTACGCCGGGGCGCAGCTACACCAAGCGCGCGGCGTTCATGACGATCGACCCGTGGGAATTCGACCCGGACTTCTTCGGCATCTCCCCTCGCGAGGCGACCGTGCTCGATCCGCAACAGCGGCTGATGCTCGAGGTGACCTGGGAGGCGCTCGACGACGCCGGGATCGCGCGACGCGCGGCGGGCGGCTCGATCGGCGTCTACGTCGGCGGATTCGTGGTGGACCAGTCGGTGATCGGCGTGGTCGGCCCGGCTCTGTTCCACACCGACATGCACACCCCGGCCAGCGCGTCCTACACCATGCTGTCCAACCGGATCGCCTACGCGCTCAACCTGGTCGGACCCGCGCTCACGGTCGATACCGCGTGCTCGTCGTCGCTGGTCGCGTTTCATCTCGCCTGTCAGGCGCTGGAGAACGGCGACTGCGAGGTGGCGCTCGCGGGCGGCGTCAACGTGATGCTGCAACCGGAGACCTTCGTCCTGATGTGCAAGGGTGGTTTCCTGGCCGCGGACGGCCGCTGCAAGTCCTTCGACGCCTCGGCCGACGGCTACGGGCGGGGCGAGGGCGCGGGCATGGTGGCGCTGAAGAAGCTCGACGACGCGGTCCGCGACGGCGACCGGATCTACGCGGTGGTGAAGGCGACCGGTTCGAATCAGGACGGCCGCACCACCGCGATCACCGTGCCCAGCGCCGAAGCCCAGGAGGCACTGGCGCGTTCGGTGTGCGGCCGCGCTGGCCTCGCGCCGGGGACGATCACCTACGTCGAGGCGCACGGCACCGGCACGCTGGTCGGCGATCCGGTCGAGTTGCGCGCGCTCGGCCGAGTGTTCGGCGCGCCCGCGGGGCGCACGGGCTCACTGGGCGTCGGCTCCGTGAAGTCGACACTCGGGCACACCGAGGCCGCGGCCGGTATCGCGAGCGTGATCAAGGCGGCGCTGGCGATCCGGCATCGCACCATCCCGCCGCAGGGCTGGCTGGACCAACCCAATCCGGACATCCCGTTCGACGAGTTGGGATTGCACGTCCAACTCGAGGCGGAGCCGCTGCCCGCCGACGCCGAGCCGATGACGGTCGCGGTCAACGGTTTCGGCTACGGCGGCACCAACGCCCACACCATCCTGCAGGAGTTCCGGCCGACCGCCGCTGAACCTGTCTCGCCCCCGCGGCACTTCGGCGTCCTGCCGATCTCGGCGCGCAGCACCGGCGCGGCGCGGGCGCTGGCCGGTCGATTCGGCGATCTGATCGCCGCGGGCGCCGACCCGGAACAACTGGCCGAGGCCGCCTGGACGCGCATGGCGCACCATCAGTACCGCACGGGCATGCTCCTCGGCGACACCGCCGACCTCGTCCGCGATCTGCGCTCGTTCGCCGCGGGCGAGGGCCGCGACGCCGCGCGGACGATCGTGGCGCGCACGGCCGAACCGGTGTTCGTGTTCTCCGGCATGGGTCCGCAGTGGTGGGGGATGGCACGCGAATCGCTCCGCAGCCGAGGTGTCTTCGCCGACACGGCGGAGGCGGTCGACGCCGAGTTCCGTTCGATCGCGGGCTGGTCGATCATCGAGGAGCTGCTGCGGCCCGAGCAGGAGTCCAGGGTCACCAGCACCGAGGTGGCGCAGCCGGCCAACTTCCTCGTGCAGGTGGCGCTGGTGCGGGAGCTGGCCGAGTACGGCATCCGGCCCGCGGCCGCGGTCGGACACAGCGTGGGCGAGGTGTCGGCGGCCTACGTGAGCGGCATGCTGTCGCTGCGTGACGCGGTGCTGGTGGCCTACCACCGGGCCCGGTTGCAGGCGACGACCGCCGGATCGGGTGGCATGCTCGCGGTCGGGATGTCGCCCGAGCAGGCTCGCGAACTCGTCGGCGACGACCAGCGGGTGGATGTCGCCGCGATCAACAGTGCGAGTTCGCTCACCTTGTCCGGTGACGTCGACCGCCTCGACGAGATCGCCGAAAAGCTCACCGAAGACGGCATTTTCGCGCGCAGACTTCGCGTCGAGGTGCCGTACCACAGCCGGTTGATGGACCCGATCCTGGACGAGCTGCGCGCCTCGCTGGCCGGGCTCACGCCGATGACGCCGACCGTGCCGCTGTACTCCTCGGTCACCGGCGAACAAGTTGTCGGCCCCGACTGGGACGCGGAGTACTGGTGCGCGAATGTGCGGCAGCCCGTCCGGTTCGCGGACGCGGTCGGGAAGCTGATCGGCGCGGACAGCCGGGTCTTCCTGGAGGTCGGCCCGCACCCGGTGCTCTCGGGCAACATCCGCGAAGCGCTGCTCGGCGCGGACGTCAACGGCACGACGGTACCGACGCTGGATCGCAAGCAGCCGGATTCGGTGAGCATCCGCCGCACCCTCATCGGCCTCTACGGCGCGGGCGTGCTCGACCTGGACAAGCTGTTCCCGGCGGAGCGCGCCACCCCGCACGTGCCGCTGCCGCGCTATCCGTGGCAACGGACCCGGCTGCACGCGGCGCTGCCGCTGTTCGAGCAGGCCCGGTTGGGCACCCCCGGCGCCTACGCCATGCTCGGTGATCCCGACGTCGAGGGCAGGCCGGACTGGCTGCTACAGGTCGGCACCGAGTTGCTGCCGTGGCTGGCCGATCATGTGGTGAACGGCGTCAAGATCATGCCGGGCGCGGCGTACCTGGACGCCGCCCTGAGCGCGACGGCCGCCCGTCTGGGCGTGGAACGCGTCGCGCTGGAACAGGTTCGGTTCGTGGCCCCGCTGATCATGGGCGCGCCGGACGTGCCGCTGGTGGCGCTCACCGTCGAGGAGGCCAGCGGCCGGTTCATGATCCGATCGCGCTCGGCGACCGGGACGGCCTGGACGGTGCACGCGTTCGGCCGCACGCTGACCGGCAGCCACAAGCCGACGAAGGTCCCGGTGCCCACCCTGGACGTCGGTCTCGACATCGACCCGCGGATGTTTTACAGCGGTCTGGCCGCGGCGGGACTGCAGTACGGTCCGGCCTTCCGTCGTGTCACCTCCGTGCGCGTCGGCGCGGACGCGGTGGTGGCCACCGTCGACGGCGCCATCGCCGCGGATTCCGGACATCTCGCCCACCCCGCGGTGGTCGATGCCGCGATGCAGTCGGCGGCCCTGCTGTTCGCCGACGCCAGGATCGACGAGGGCACGCTGGTGCCGGTCGGTGTCGCGGCGGTGCGGCTGGTCGCGCCGCTGCCCGAGCGGATCACCGTGGTCGCGCGGCGCGATCCCCGGGCCCGGCTGCGCGCCGAGGTGGATCTGCTCGACGACGAAGGCAGCCTCGTGATGCGGTTGAGCGGCCTGCAGATCGGTGCGCTCGCGCCGGGCCAGGATCCGCTGCACCGGATGGTCGACTTCTACTACGCCGAGACGCTCGAACCGCGCGATGCCCTCGATCCCGCCGCGCTGCCGCGGGATTCGGTGTCCACGGTGATCGTCGCGCTGGGCGGCGACTGCCGCCGGGCGGGGCAGCTGGCCGCCGCGATCCCGGGTTCCCGGCTCTACGTGGCCGGGGTGGCGAGCCGCGAACTCGCCGCCGATCTGGCCGCCACCCTGGCCGCCGCCAAGGCGGAAGGCGCCGACCGGCTGCACGTCTGCGTGGTCGCGGGTGCCGTCGAGGACGATGTCGCCGATCTGTGGACACTGGAGCGGATCGCGGTCGCTCTCGACGAGTTCGTCCACCCGGATGCCACCGAACAGGGGCCGCAGAGCGTCTTCGGTGACGGCTGGTGCCATGCCACGCTGGTGACCGAGGGCGCGTTCGCGCTGCCGGACAGCCCGATTCCGCCGAACTCGAAACATGCCGCGCTGGCCGGTGCGCGCCGGGTGCTGCTCAACGAGCAATCGGCGCTGCGCTGGCGGCTGATCGACGTGGAACCCGGCACCGAGATCGGCGAACTGCTCGGAGAACTGGCCGTGCCCGGCGCGTTCTGGAACGACAACCTCGACGAGGTGGTGCTGCGCGCGGGCACGCGCTGGGCGCCGCTGGTGACCAAGCCGCTGCAGGCGCGCCTGGACGCCCTCGACACCGCCGAACCAATGACCGACCCGGAAGCCAACTTCGCGCTGGACTTGCCCCGGACCCGCCTGCTGTCGGCGTTGGCATGGCGGCAGTGCCCGCGGCCCCGACCCGGACCGGGACAGGTCGAGGTGCGGATGAAGATCATCGGTCTGAACTACAAGGATCCGCTCAAGGTCATCGGTCTGCTCGGTGAGCGCGAGTTGGCGCCAACCTATTTCGGCACCGTGCCCGGAATGGAGGGCGTCGGCGAGGTGGTGCGGGTCGGCGAGGAGATCACCGACCTCGCTGTGGGCGATCTGGTCGCGGTCGCCGCCAAGGGCATGATGCGGCGCTACGTCGTCGTCGACCGGCAACTGACCATCCCGCTGCCCGCCGACGCCGATCCCGCCTACTGCACCAGCACCATCGCCTTCGGCACGGCCGAGTACGCGCTGCTGGATCTGGCCCGGCTGGAACCGGGGGAGACGGTGCTGATCCACGGCGCCGCGGGCGGCGTCGGCACGGCCGCGATCCAGGTGGCCAAGGATCGTGGGGCACGCATCATCGGCACCGCCGGTACCGACGAGCGCCGCGCCCACGTGCTCGCCCTCGGTGCCGATCACGCGATCGACTCGCGCTCGCTCAACTTCGTCGACGACGTGCTCGAGCTGACCGGCGGCAAGGGCGTCGAGGTGGTGCTCAGCAGCGCGCCGGGTGAGATCCTGCGCCAGAACTTCAACGCCGTCGCGGAATTCGGGCGCATCGTCGAGGTCGGCAAGGCCGACATCTACACCGGCGGCCTGCTGGAGATGTCCAACTTCGACAAGAACCTGGCGTACTTCTCGATGGATCTGGACCGCCTGGTCGCCGTCGACGCGCAGCGGCTGGCTCGTTTGTTGCAGCGGGTCTACGAGAAGGTGCTCGCGGGCACCTACAAACCGTTGCCCTACCGGCTGTTCGAGACCGACGAGGTGGCAAGGGCGTTCGAGGAGACCATCCGCTCGACCGGTCTGTCCCGGATCGCGCTGCGCCTGGATTCACCCGCCCCGGCGGTGCGGCCTTACCTACCGGATCTCGAGATCCACAGCTCGGCGACGTATTTGGTCACCGGCGGATTCGGCGGGTTCGGGATGGCCATCGGGCGCTGGCTGGTGTTGCGCGGGGCGCGGCGGCTGGTACTGCTCGGCCGCGGCGGCGCGAGGACTGAGGAGGCACGCCGCCAGCTCGAGGCGTGGCGCACCGTAGGCGTCGAGGTGATCGAGGAGCGGGCCGACGTCACCGACCCGGAGGCGGTCGCCGCGATCGTCGCGCGGTCCCACAGCGCCGAGCACCCGCTGCGCGGAGTGTTCCACGCGGCGGGCGCGGTGGCCGACAATCGCCTGGACGCGATGCGATTCGAGGAATTGGACAAGGTGTATCGCCCGAAGGTGCACGGTGCCCGGGTACTGCATCGAGCCGTGGCCGACGCCGGGATCGGGTTGGACATGTTCGTGCTGTGCTCCTCGGGCGGCTCGATGTACGGCATCTACGGGCAGTACAACTACTGCGCGGCCAATGTGGCGGTGGAGTCGCTGGCCGAGGAATGGTCCCGGGCCGGCGAGCGGGCGCTGTGCGTCGGCTGGGGTCACCTGTCGGGCGCGACGGGCGGCATGGCCGCCGACGAGACGGCCCTCAAGTACCTCGATCTGGTCGGCTTCGATCCGATCGACATGGCCGACGCCACCGCCTATCTCGAGCAGACACTGCGCTTGGGCGTGGCCCGCGCGGCGATCATCCCGACCGACTGGGCCAAGCTGACCGGCACCTTCCCGCAGCTGACCCGCACGGGCCGCACCACCGCGCTCGCGCAGGCCTCCGCCAAGGACACCTCCGAGCTGGCTCGGCTGCGCGCGGAGGTGGCCGCGATCGAAGAGGGCAAGCGCGGGGCCTTCGTCGCCCGCAAGATGGCCGAGGAACTCGCCGTCGTCATGGGCGTGCCGGTCGAGTCCATCGACATGACCGTTCCGGTGCCAGAACTCGGGCTGGATTCGCTGATGGCGGTGGAACTCGGCGCGCGGGTCACCAAGACCCTCGGTATCGACCTGATGTCACTGCAGATGGGCCGTTCGTTCAGCCTGGAGCAGGCCGGACCGAAGGTGGCGGAACTGATCCTGGCCGCCGATTCCGGTCAGGCGCAGCCGGTCGCGGATCCGGTCGCGCCGACCGCTTCGAATGACGCTGCGGCCGAGCGCGTTCCGGCGCTGATGACAGCTGGGGCCAGACCGTGACCGACCGCCGTCGAAACGAGGTGTCCCCGTGGTCCGTTTCGGGCTGATCGATGAATGGGAGCCGGGGCCGGGCCGGCTGGTCGGCTGGGCGGCGTCACCGGAGTCGGTGGCGCGCGCCCGCCGGGCGCCGGTGCACCCGGCTCCGCCCTCGCACCAGCAGGAGCAGTATCTGCGGCTCGCCGATCGGCACGCCGACGCGGATTTCCGGTACTCGGGCCTGTGCCTGGTGACCGCGGAGATCCCGACCGGCGGCCTCGACCTGGCCGCGATGACGCGGGCGGTCAACGCGTTCCTGTTGCGCCACGACACCTTCCGAACCTGGTTCCGGGTCGACGCCGCCGGTGCGATCGAGCGTCACCTGGTGCCCGCGGAGGACGTCGATTTCGTGCCGGTCGACTACGGCCACGTGGACGAGGCAAGGGCGATCCGCGATCACGTCCAGAAGACGACGCCGGGGCCCTTCGACTGGGACTGCTTCACCTTCGGGGCGATCGAACGCGAGGATTCGACGACGGTCTACCTGGCGGTCGATCATCTGCACACCGACGGATTCGGCCAGTACCTGTCCGGGTTCGACCTCGCGCTGCTGTATCTGCGCGAGGTGTGGGAGGACGTCGGCATGCTGCATCCCGCGGCCAGCTATCTCGACTACTGCACCGCCGAACGGGAGTACACCGGCCGGATGACGCTCGCCTCGCCCGGCGTACAGAAGTGGCTGGAGCTCATTCGCGGGAACGACGGCGAACTGCCCTCCTTCCCATTGGATCTGGGCAGGCGGACCGATGTGTACAGCCGCAGCGCGCACCGCACGGTCACGCTGTTCGACGAGCACACCGCGCTACGGTTCGAGCGGGTCTGCCGTGACAACGGCGCGGAATTCGTCGGCGGCATCTTCGCCGCGGCGGCGCTGGCCGAGCGCGAGCTCGTCGACAGCGACTATTACTTCGGCATGACACCGGTCAGCACCCGCGGTTCCGCCGCCGAACGCGCGTCGGTCGGCTGGTATGTGACGTTGCTGCCGGTGGCCTTTCCGATCGCGCCGACCACCACCTTCGCCCGGGCCGCGGCCATCGCGCAGCACGCCTACGAGAACGGCCTGCGCCTGGCTCCCACCTCGTTCCAGCGCGTGGTGGAACTGCTGCCCGCGGACTCCGATCTCGACCTGGAACCGGGCTGGTCCACGCCGATGATCTCCTACGTCGACGCCCGGGAACTGCTCGGCAACGAGGTCTTCGACCTGGCGTCGTGCGGGTTGTACGCCAATCGCGCCGCGTCCGAACAGGTGTTGATCTGGATCAACCGGCTCGCGTCGGAGACCACGCTGAGCGTCATCTACCCGGACACGCCGGTGGCGCACGGTTCCGTCGAGCGCTACGTGGCCACCCTCGAAGCGGTGTTCGCGGCGGCGGCCGAGGACACAGTGTGAGGAGGACATATGCGCACCGCTTTTCGTGACCCGGGGATACCGGACGGAGAGAAGTCCGTCTACACCGTCAGCGTGACCGATCGGCCGCCGAAGCTCGATCTGATCAGCGTGGTATCGCACGACGGCGACGGTTACCGCTCGATGCTCGAGGTCGGTCTCGGACCCGCGAATTTCGCGATGACCATCGAGCAGCGATTCCAGCGCTCCGGAGATCGGTTGTCGGCCGAGCGCTATCGCGCCGAGACACGCTCGGGCACCACGGTCGTCAGCCGCGAAGAGGCCAACTTCGTCGGCACCACCCATCTTCAGTTCGGCGGCGGGATCGCGCCTTTTCCGGCCAACGTGATGCCGCTCGCCGGCGGCCTGACGCTGCTGCGCGGCCTGGACTTCGCCGAGGGCGCCGAAGAGTGCGTCGACCTGTGGCTCGCCTTCTCGGTGCACGTCCCGCTCGGTGCGAAAGTGGAGCAGCGCACCGTCGTCGACGTACCCGCCGGTCGCATCACCAGCTGGCAGGTACGGCTGCGGCCGCGGCTCACCGGGCTGAACACGATGGTGGAAAAGGTGATCGGCGGGTTCCTGCCACCCGCGGTGGCCCACTTCGACGCGGTCGCCCCGCATCGACTGGTCCGGATGAGTTTCCCGACCGGGCCGATGCCGTGGGATCCACGGGGCCTGCTGGAACTGGTCGCTTAGCACCGCTGGATTCCGTCAGGCTGCCGACGTGCGTTCCCGGATGCGGCCGACGGTGGCCGGGATGATGCGGCGGCGCGGTGACCACCAGTTGGCCGGGCCCATCAGCTGGACCAGAGCGGGCACCAAGAGCATGCGCACGAGCGTGGCGTCCACGACGAGTGCGATGATCATGCCCAGACCGAGGAAGCGCATCGGGGTCAGCGGGGAGAGGGTGAACGCCCCGGTGACGATGACCAGCAAGGTCGCCGCCGCGGTGATCACGCGCGCGGTCTTGACCGTGCCTACGCGCACCGACGCCGCGGTGTCGGCGCCCGCGTCGTGCGCTTCGACCATGCGCGACAGCAGGAACACCTCGTAGTCGGTGGACAGCCCGAAGACGACCGCGAGGATCAGCACCAGCATGCCCGCGGTGATCGGGCCTGTGCTCACGCCGAGCGGACCGGACAGATGCCCGCCGCAAAAGATCCAGGTGAGCACGCCGAAGGTCGCGGCGAGGCTCAGGAAGGCGAGGGCGACGGCCTTGAGCGGCAAGACGATCGAGCGGAACGCGGTGAACAGCAGCACCAGCGTCGCGCCGACCATTACGAGGATCATCCACGGCATCCCGGCGACGATGGACCGCACGCTGTCCACGGTGGCCGCGGTGTCGCCGCCGACCCACAGCACGGTGCCGTCCGGCGGCGTCAGGGCACGGATGCCGCGCACCGAGGCGCTCGCCGCTTCGGTGCGATCGGTATCGCGCAGGAACGCGTGGAAGACGACGAAATCCTCGGCGCGACCCACCTGGACGACCTGCCGCACACCGTCGACCTTGCCCAGTGCCGCCGCGACGGCATCGACCGCGGCCGCCTGCGGCGGCCCGTTCGTGCCGTGCAGCACGGCGGTGGCTCCGCTGCCCGCCGCGGGAAACTGCGCGGTGAGTTCTTCGATGGTGACGCGCATGGCGTTGTCCGGGGGCAACGCGTGGTGGTCGATGTCGCCCAGCCGCAGCCCGGCCAACGGCGCCGCGAAGACCAGCAGGACGGCGCCGACGACCACGGTCACCAGCCCCGGCCGCCGCAGCACGCGGTCGACCAGGCCGCCCCAGAACCGGTCGGTGCGATCGATCGCGCGCGCGGCGCCGATGCGCGCGCCGAACAGGGCGAGCAGGGCGGGCAGCACGGTGAGCGAGAGTCCGGCGGCCAGGGCGACCGCGGTGATCGCGCCGATGCCGAGCGAGCGCAGCACCGCCTGCGGGAAGACGAACGTACCCGCGAACGCGCAAACCAGCAGCAGTGCCGAGAACGCGATGGTGCGTCCCGCGGTCGAGTAAGTGCGGGTGATCGCGGCGCGCACGTCGTGCCCCTCGGCGACCTCCTCGCGGAATCGGGTGACCAGGAACAGCCCGTAGTCGATGGCCATCCCGAGGCCGAGCAGGGAGGCGATGTTCACCGCGAATGTGCTCACCTCGGTGAGTTCGGCGAGCACGCGGATGGCGCCCAGCGCGCCGAGCACGGTCAGGCCGCCGACCACGACCGGGAAGGACGCGGCGACCAGGCCGCCGAACACCAGCACCAGGATGAGCAGCGTCAGCGGAAGCGAGAGCGCTTCCGCCCGGACCAGATCGTGCTGGGACTGCGCGTTGATCTCCGTGGAGACCGCGCTGTAGCCGGACAGATCGGCCGGAACACCCGGAACGCGAAGCAGCGGTTCGATGTCGGGATACACGGCGACACGCTGGTTGGCGTCACCGGCGAGATAGACCACGGCGAGCGCGTGCCGTCCGTCCGCCGCGCGCAGGAACTGCTTTCGCGCGAACCCAGCGTTCCAATAGGTTTCGATCGGCCGTTGCAGCACCGCCGGATCGATCCGCGCCAGCGCCTCCTGCACCAAGGGGCCGATGTCGTCGAGCGTCTGTCCCTCCGGAGCGGTGTAGCGCACGACCACGTCGGGATTCTGCGGTCCGAAGTGCTCGCTCACGAGTTGATCCACGTGCGCGGACTCGCTGCCGGGATCGATGAACCCGGCAGCGGTGACCTTGTCCGACGCCCCGATGCCCAGGAGGCCGGACAGCAGCATCACCCCGGT
This sequence comes from Nocardia sp. NPDC051900, assembly GCF_044452545.1. NCBI lineage: Bacteria > Bacillati > Actinomycetota > Actinomycetes > Mycobacteriales > Nocardiaceae > Nocardia > Nocardia sp. NPDC051900. The sequence goes on from NZ_JBITBU010000018.1 coordinate 157,624, forward strand.
CACGACGACGAGCACCATCCGTGGCCGGGCGAGGACGCCCCGGGCGATGGCGGTCATGCCGCGGCCAGATCGTGCGGCGCGAGCTCGGCCTCGAGCCGCGCGGTGATCTTGTCCAGCAGCGCCTCCAGCCGGGGCTCGATGCCCACGCCGTTGCGGCAGGAGACGGTCAGCTCCAGCTTCCCGCGCGATTCGACCATGGCGAACAGCAGCGGCATCGCGCCGCTGTGCTGCGGCAGCAACCGCATGGTGGTCGGTGTCCAGCCGGGCACGGCGATCTCGTCGAGATCGCAGGCGCCCATGTGGGAGACGGTGGCCGACACCATGTTCCGGTTCAGCCGTGCTCCCAGCCAGTTGCTCCCGCGCAGCACCGTGCGAATGACGGCGTCCGGGAACTTCGACAGCTTGCCGTTGTCCAATTCGTTCAGTTCGCGTTTCTCCCGCAGACCGACCCGCATCCGCTCCCTGACCGCCTCCCAGTCTTCGCCTGGCGCCACGTCGAGAAACAGGGGCAGCGCCAGGTTCGCTGTGGACCGCGAGCCGGGATCGTGCCTGCGCAGATCGACCGGAATCATGAAGCGCGACTTCGTCTCCGACTCTTCGGCCAGGATCGCCGCCACGCGCGCGACGATGCCCCTGCCGGTCGCCTCGATCGTGCGGTGGCGCAGCAGCCAGCGCGGGGCCGCCGGATCCTGGCGGCCGCGTCCGGACGGCGCCTGGAATGTGGGCAGCACCAAAGTCGGTCTGCCCGCAGCGCCGACCCGCGCGACCAGTTCGGCGTCCGCGACCGGGTCGGGAGCGCCGAGCGGACGCTGCCCCCGCAGGGCGCGGAATACGTCGTCCACCCACATGCGCATGCCCATGCCGTCCATCACGCCGTGGAAGGCGCGGAACAGCACGGTGGTCTGCGCACCCGTGAGCAGCAGCACCTCGGTGGTGCGATCCGGCGTGGGACCGATCGGGCTGTTGAGCACCGCGTCGTGCTCCAGTGCGTTGTAGTTCAGCGACCATCCCGGCACTACGCGCACGGTGGCGGCCAGACCGCTGTCCACCCAGTCGCGGCCGTCGCGGACGAGGCGGGTGCCGGGAGCAGCCGCCGAGGCCACGTCGACGGCGGCCTGCACGGCGGCCGGATCAAGGCTGCCCTCGCCGTGGACGGCGATGTGCATCACGAACGGCGGAGTGACCTGTCGCGTGGAGAAATAGAGGCGTTCGGTGGGGGTGATCTTCCTGCGGAAGACAGGGGCGTTGCTCATGCTGGTCTCCGGTAACGGGGAAGTGCTCAGCGCAGGTCGCGGGTGAGTTCGACCGCTCCGCCCTGGCCTTCCAGCCAGGTGAGGAAGGCGGTCAGCCCGCTGTCGCGGTCCACGACCGGCCGGTAGCCGAAATCGCGCGCGGCGGCGCTGGTGTCGTAGGTGGCGCTGCGGGTGAGCAGAGCGACGGCGTAGCGCGAGAGCGGAGGCGACCAGCGTGTCGCGACGGCGGGGATGCGCCAGATCGTCTCGATGACGCGCACCGCCGCATCGATCACCTTGGGGTTGGGTTTCCTGGTCGGCGGCTGGTATCCGAGCTGGGCGGCCACCTGGCCGAGAAAACCCCAGACGTCGGTCTTCTCGGCGTCGGCGATGAAATACGCTTTGCCGCCCACCGTGTCCGAGGCGGCTGCTCGAACACAGGCCTCGACGATGTTGTCGACGTGGCACAGCGAGGCGTACACGGTGCGGCCGAACGACAAATCCGGCAACGTTCCCGCGCCGGCCCGCCCGAGCATCCGCACGATGGGACCGGACCGGTCGCCCGCACCCCAGATCGCGCGCGGGCGCAGCGCGCAGGTGCGGAATCCCTCGGTGTCGGCGGCCAGCACCGCCCGCTCGGCCGCGGCTTTGGTCTCCGAGTACAGGTTCAGGTAGCGCCGCGGATACGGCACCGACTCGTCGACGTCGATCTGGTCGCCGCCGTAGTAGTCCATCAGCGCACTCGGGCTGGAGATGAACACGAACCGGGCGGCCCCGCCGCGCCGGGCCGCCTCCAGCAGCCGCTCGGTGGCCCGGACGTTCTCGTTCCAGAACTGCTCCCGGGTGCCGCGCTCGTCCACCCGTGCCGCGCTGTGGAACACGATGTCGACGCCGCGGGTCGCTCGCTCGAGCGACGCCGGATCGGTCAGGTCGCCGTAGACGAGCTGGATCTTGTCGAGGTCGGCGCTCAGGTCGGACAGATCGCTGGTGCGGCGCACCAGGATGGATACATGGTGCTCGCCGTCGCGCACCAGCCTGCGCACCAGCGCTCCGCCCAGAAAACCGGACGCGCCGGTCACCAGAACTTTGCTCATTGCCTTTTCTCCTTGCCGGGCTGGGTCCGCCACCAGGTCAGGCCGAAGATCTGCGTCAATATCGCCGTACGGAGGCGACCGCTGCCGGATCCCTCGGCGGCGCGCAAGGCCACCGGGATCTGGGCCGCGTGCACGACGACGCTGAGGAACGCGTCGATCCACCAGACGGTGCGCAGGATCCGGCTGTCGGGGACACGGCCGGTGGTCGCGGCGAGCGCGCCGCCCGCCAGATACAGCCATCCCAGGACGGGAACCGCCCGCAGTGCGGTTGTTTTCATGATCAGGTGTCCGTTCCGAGGCGCTCGGCCGCCCACCCTGTGAGCTCTTCGCGCCCGATCTTGGCGTTGTGCCGGATGTCCACCGGGAACGACGGATGGACAAGGAAGTCGGCGATCGTCCTGGTGAGGTCGAACTGCGCGCCGTGGGCCCGCAGCGCCGGCTCGACGACGGCCGGGTCGGCGCCCGGCTTCACTTCGACGCAGAGCACCGGTCGCTGCGCGCCGCGCCGACCGATCCCGACCAGCGCCGTGCGGGCCACACCCGCGACGGTGTTGAAGATCTGCTCCACCTGGACGGTGAACATCGGTCCCTGCGCCGTGACCACGCGCTGACTCTTGCGGCCGCAGAACCAGATCCGCCCTTGTTCGTCGATCCACGCGAGATCGCCGGTGCGATGCCAGACCCGATCGCCGTCGACGATCTTGCCCAACGCGTTCGCCTGTTCCGGCCAGTAATACCTGGTGCTGACGTTCGGCCCGCTCACCACCAGCTCGCCGATGCCACGCGTGTCCGCCAGGCCGCCCGCGAGTTCTTCGGCCCGCGCCCACGTCGGTATGGGGTCGTCGGTGATGGCGACGACGCGCGCCTGCACCTGGTAGGAGGGCCTGCCGATACAGGTTCCCGCGCCGCGGTGCGCCCGTTCGACCAGACCGTCCAGCAGTTCCCTGGACTCGATGGTGGACATCGGCAGCGCCTCGGTGGACCCGTATCCCGCCACCACCTTCGCGTCCTCGCCCAGCACCGCGCGCAGTCCGGCGATGCACCAGTCCGGCACCGGCGCGCCACCGGAATAGATGCTTTCCAGCGACGCGAGCGGAGTCGGGTGGGCACGCAGGTATTCCAGTAGCGGGATGAGTACGGCGGGGGAGGCGAACATGGTACTCACCCCGAACTTCTCGATCGCGTCGGCCACATGCGCCGGATCGGTCGCGCCCACCTTGCTCGGGATGAGCGGCGGCAGCACGCAACGCGAGCCGAGCAGCAGATCCAGCACGCCGACCAGCGGAAGGGTGATCAAGGAGGCTTCCGGCGCCACCTCCCCGCGTGCTACATGCACCTGCTCCACCATCGCGGCCAGGTTGCCGTGTGTCAGCTGTACGGCTTTGGCCGGGCCGGTGCTGCCGGTGGTGAAAGCGATGAGCAGCAAATCGTCCTCGGTGGCCGGGCGGCCCACGGGCATCGAGCCGGTGGGCGTACGGCCCCAGTCCCGCAGCGACTCGCCGCGCCAGAACCAGCGTCTGCCGACCGTCACCACCGTGTGGACGGTGCGGAAGCCGCGCCGGAACAACACGCGCAGCGCATGCGCCTGCGGGATGCCGATGAACGCCTCGGCATCCACGGCGCGCAAGCAGCGCAACATCTTTCGCACGCCCATGCCCGGGTCGATCACCACGGCCACCGCGCCGATCTTGAGCAGCCCGAACATGATCGCGTACAGCTCCGGGCTCGGCAGCACCAGCACGATGGTGCGCGTCCCGGTGCCGACACCCGACGCGGCGAGCCGCTGGGCGATCGTGTCCGACCACGCGTCCAGCTCGCGATAGGTCAGGTGCCGGTAGGCCGGCAGGCCATCGGGGCCGACCCCGTCCGCGTAGCGCACGGCCACCCGGGTGGGGTCGGTGCGGACGACCGCACGGAACCGATCGATGGCCTGCCAGTAGGTTCCCGTTGTCACGCAGGCGCCCCGGCGAAGACTGGCAGCCGGTAGAGCGCCGCCGCCGCGGAGGGACCCGCGCCCGCCGCGACGAACAGCAGTTGGCGATGAGCGGCGAGGGTGTCGTCCGCTACCGCTTGGTCGTAGGCCGCGGTGAGCGCGGCCGTGTGCGGGTCGCCGTCGCGCAGATCCGGTGTGCGAACCGAGCTTTCGTCGATGCCGAGCGCGGCGGCCAGCTTTTTCGGGAACTCCGGGCTCGGCGTCGAGGCGATCAGCGCGATCTCGTCGAGCGAGGCATGGTCGGACTCGGCGAGCGCCAGGCGCGCGGCGTCGACGGCCACCTCCAGCAGGCGGTCCTCGAAGCCGGGCTCGCGTTCCACCGTCATGGCGCCGCGGCCGGTGTTGCCCATGGTCGTCACGTCGACGTAGGCCTCGACCGCGGGCGTGCCCTCGCCCGCGACGGTGTGCACCCTGCCGAAGCCGGTCGGCTCGTCGGTGTGTTCGAGCAGCAGCGCCGCGCCGCAGGTGGCGTACGGGAACCGGTCGTCGCCGACGGAACGCAGCAGGGACGGATGGGTGTCGCCGGAGACGACGAGCACGTGCTCGGCGCTACCGGTCTCCAGGACCGACGTGGCCACCTGCACCGCGTTGAGCACGCCGATCGCGCCGTTCATCAGATCGAACGAGAACGTCCTCGGGTCGTCCTTGGCGTACTCCAGGCCGATTCCGGCCGCTTTCTGGATCAGCGCCGACACCGCGGGCTCGACGGTGTTGGAATCCCGGAAGATACCCGCGTTGATCAGCAGGCCGACCTGGTCGGGACGGATGCCGGCACGCTCGAGGCACCGCTTGGCCGCGCGCCCGTTGTGCTCCACGATGCTGTTGGTGTCGCCGCCGCGGCTGATCGCGCTGGACTTGATACGCACACTCATGACCGGCCTCAGACCTTCAGTGACGAGATGGTGGTGGACAGGAACCCGGTGACGATGCCGGAAGCCGCGGGCACCAGCAGCAACTTCGAGCCCGCGGGGATGCTCTGCTCGCTGAGCTGATCGTGCAGCACGATGAAATGCGAAGTGGTGGAAGTATTTCCGTACTTCTCGATGACCCGCAGGTCCGGCGGCATCGGACTGCCGAACTCGCGCTCGGCGATCGCGTTCATCCACGGGATGGCGGTGGCGCCGAACTGATGGTGGATGACGTAGTCGAACTTCTCGTCGGCGAAGGTCTTGCCCTGCGCCTCGAGGAATTTCCGCTGGGTATTGGTGCCGAGCAGGAAGCGATCCTCGTTGTGCATCCTGCGGTTGTCGGTGTACATCGCGATGCCTTGCGTCTTGCCGCTCGGCATGCCCAGACACAACTGCGCGTATTCCGCGGCGGTCATCATTTCGATGTAGTGGATCATGTCGTTTTCATCGACCGCGCGATCCAGCACGATCGCGCAGCCGGAGTCGCCGACGGACAGCGAAGCGAATTGCGGATCGTATTTCTGGGAAATCTCGGCAACTGCGGTCTCGGCGATCGGGGTAATCGCTTCACCACTGACCACGAGGCCATTACGAACGGCGCCGGACCGGATCATCCGATCCAGGATGTACGTGCCGGTCAGCATTCCCGCGCAGGCATTGGTGATATCGAATGTGATCGCGTTCTTGGCACCGATAAGGCGGCTTATCGAACCGGCGAACGACGGCTCCATGTACACCCTGGTCGCGTGCTTGCTCCGCGTGATCGAGGCGGAGATGATGACGTCGATCTCCTCCGGCGCATACTGTGACCTCGACAGACAGTCTTCCACAGCTTTCATGGCCAGTGTGAACGAGTCCTCGTGACTTTCCGGCCTGGTGTCGCGGACCCGGCGCTCACGGACGCCGGTTATTTTCTCAAGATCGAATGAAGGAGCTTCTTTCAGCCCGGAAAGAAGCTCCTCCGTGGTGACGACTCTGGAAGGCAGATAGGCGCCGATGGATTCGAAACGAGAATGGGGAGACACGAGCGCTCCTGAAATCGTGGGGAAATACGGTTCCGGATCGACTCTGATCGTCGGTGCAGTGAACACTACCCGACAGTAACAACGAATGGCTATATCACCTTCGGGCCTTCCGTCTGAGACGGAAATCACTGCCGATGGTATCTGTTTCGTGAGGTATCACCAACCGGTGATCGGCTGGCTATGGCGTTCGCAGTATTGCGATGTGAGCTGCCGTTTCGGCTTGTCACGGTGTTTCGCGTCGCGGGCAGTACGTGGCGCCCCGGGTGGGCGAATGCGTCGCTTTCGGAATGGCAACCGATCGGCTATTGCCGAATGGCGGCAATGTGCGAGTACTCGGGGAGGCGTCTCTCTCGTCGGATGTGAGTGACTTCACTGCGAACCGTGCGTCCCGCGCGGGATCGGAGCGATGCGGCCAGTGCTTCGATACGCGCCGAACATCGCTGTGGCGCAGAAGGTTTGCTCGCTACTGGACGCACCGAACGATCCGAGCGACGCCGCAGTGTGGGCGGTCGCTGCTCGGGGGTGTTGTAGCTCGACGGTGGAGATGGTCAGGGCGCGATCCCGGTGAGGGAGAAGAACTCCTGACGAGAGCGGGCGTCGTCACGCAGTGTGCCGAGCATGGTGGAAGTGACCGTGGTCGTGCCGACCGCCTGCACGCCGCGCAGGGTCATGCAGGTGTGTTCGGCTTCGATGACGACCCCGACCCCTTTGGGGCTCAGATTCGTCGCCAGCCAGTCGGCTATCTGTTTGGTCAGTCGTTCCTGTACCTGGGGGCGGCAGGAGAAGTGTTCGACTATGCGGGCGAGCTTGGACAGTCCGAGGATGCGGTCGCCCGGTAGGTAACCGACGTGGGCGACCCCGACGAACGGCAGCAGGTGGTGCTCGCATACCGACCGCAACGGGATGCGGCGGGCCAGTACGAGCTCGTCGTAGCCCTCGTCGTTGGGGAAAGTGGTCAGGTCGAACGGGCGGGGAGTGAACAGTTCGGCGTAGGCGCGTGCCATGCGGCCCGGGGTGGCCTTCAGGTGTTCGTCGTCGAGGCCGACGCCGAGCGCGGAGAGGAACTCGCCGGCCGCGCGCTCGGCGGCGGTCAGGTCGACGGTGGCGCCGGAGTCGTGGACGACTCGTAACGCGGAATGGGACATGAACGCTGGCTCCCCATGTCGAGGGCGGCTCGTGGCGCACCGCCGTGGCTGGTCCGAATGCGGTCGGCTGATTACGACAATTATTATTGGTTAAATTTCCCGATATGGTCAAGAGCTCGCCATATATCGACTCGGAACGTATTTCGACCAGTGTGGTGAGTGCTATCGTGATCCTGTGACCAGCGATGCGGCGATCGGTGCAGTGGCCGCCCTCGACGACGAACTGCGGCGCGGGATGTATCGGTTCATCCGGCGCGCCCGTCGCCCGGTGACCCGGGACGAGGCCGCCGAGCAGGTGGGGATATCCCGCAAGCTGGCCGCGTTCCACCTGGACAAGCTCGTCGAGGCCGGGTTGCTGCGGGCCCGCTACGAGCAGGTCGGCGGCGTCCGGCGGGTCGGGCGCACGCCGAAGGTCTACGAGCCCGCCGACACCGAGGTCCAGGTCAGCATTCCCGAACGCCGCCACCAGGTGCTCGCGGAGATACTCGCCGACGCCGTCCTCGCCGAGTCGGCCGACGAGACCTCGCGGGAGGCCGCGATGCGGATAGCCCGCGACCGCGGCGCCGAACACGGACAGGCGCTACGGCAACAACTTCGGCCGGGACGCCTCGGCGCCGAACGTGCGCTGACGCTGCTGCAGTCGACGCTGACCGATCAAGGGTTCGAACCCGGCCGGGAGAGCGCGGGATGTGTGCGCCTGCGGAACTGCCCGTTCCACCCACTCGCGGCCAAGGCCCCGGACCTGGTGTGCGGAATCAACCACGCCTACCTGCGTGGCTTTCTGAACGGCCTGGAAGCCGACACTGTGACGGCGATGCTCGCGCCGGCAGCGGGCGAATGCTGCGTCGAGCTGCGTTCGACCGGCGGCCGCGTGTGATCGATCACCGGCCCGGAGCGGCCGGTCGGCCACGTTCACGTGGCGCCCGTCGAGCCGCATGATCCGATCGGGCGCTCGGCGTCCGGGGCTAGGCTTCGGTGCTCAGCGAGGAGCGCGCTGTGGCGATCCGTTCGAGCACGTCGGACGTGTGCGCGTCGAAACGCTCTCGGGAGACCGGGATCTCGCCGTCGAGCCACGGGCGATAGAGATAGGCGAGCGCGCCGAAGATGGCGCTGGCGTTGAGTTCGTGATCGTGCTCGTCGGGAATCGGCTCGGTGTAGTCGCCCGCGCTGATGACCAATGCGATCGGCGCGGTGAAAAGGCCGATGAGTTCATAGGCGCGCGGCAAGAGCACGGGCGTGGCCTGCGACTCGACGAACATGATGCGCCCGCGGCGGCGGTCCTCCAGCAGATAGTCGGTGAAGACGGCGACCATGTGGCGGAACATCGCGTCGCGTTCGACGGGTGCGTTGGGCAGCTCGTCCAGCAACCGGTCGCGCGCGCCCAGTACCACGGTGTCCAGCACGGTGGTCAGCAGCGCGTCCAGGTTCGGAAAGCTCTCGTAGAAGTAGCGCTCGGTGAGTCCGGCCTGACGGCAGACACCTCGCATGGACGTCTCGGCCGCGCCCACGGTGGCCATCAGTTCCGTGCACGCCTCGATCAGCTGTTCCCGGCGCGCGGCGACGCGATCGGCGGGGGATTGCCCGCGCCAGCGGCGCATGCCCGGAATCGACCCGTCGGCTTCGTCCATGGCCGTCATCCTCTCATAGCGGCCGAATTGACATCATGTGATGTTGACAGCATGTGATGTCACCAATACATTGCGAAGACCACCGATCGATCACGAGGGGTGCGAGATGGGTTCTGCCGTATATGCCGACCAGACACACGCCATCAACGCGCGGGCCGTGGAGTTCGACTTCGCCACGGTGCCGATGCATTACATCCCCGGCGAGGCGATGGCCACCCACATCATCAACGTGATGCACCTGGTGCTGCCCGAAGGCGAGCGCGCGATGGCGCAGGCGCTGGCCGAGGCACTGCCGCTGATCGACGACGAGCGGTTACGCGAGGAAGTCCGCGGCTTCATCGGCCAGGAATCCATGCATGCCAGTTCGCACGAGAAGGCGCGCGAACAGTTGGAGCGGCTCGGCCTGGAGGTCGGCCCGATGGTCGACCGGGTCACCTGGCTGGTCGACCGGATACTCGGCGACCACGGGCTGTCCGGCCGGGCCAAGCGGGAGTGGTTGTGCGAGCGGCTGGCGTTGTTCGCGGGCATGGAGCACTACACCGCGGTCATCGGGGAGTGGCTGCTCACCAACGACAAGCTCGAGGCCAAGGGCATGCACCCGGCGATGCTGGATCTGATCCGCTGGCACGGCGCGGAGGAGGTCGAGCATCGCAGCGTCGTCTACGACGCGTACATGCACGTCGACGGCGGATACGCGCGCAAGGCGCGGCAGGCGCTGCTGGCCAGCGCGGGCTTGCTCGTCTTGTTCGTCATCTCCGGGGGCTACCTGTTCCACAAGGACCCGTCGAAGCACAAAGGCCGATTCTGGCCACTCCAAATGGCCAGCGCCTCGGTGCGCGGTGTGGTGCCGAGCTTCACGACCTTCTTCACCGAGATTCCGCGTTACCTGCGGCCGGGCTTCCACCCGTCGCAGCTCGGCCCGATGGACAACGCCCTGCGTTACCTCGCGCAGTCGCCCGCGGCACGGGCGGCGCGCGGGTGACCGCCGTCGAGCGGTTCCAGCCAGGGCCCGCACTGCGCCTGATCGGCTCGGCGGCCGACGCCTACAAGCGGCTGTTCGTGGAAGGCGACGCCGCGCGACTGCTCTCGCGCCCGGATCCGGTCCGCCGCACCGGCTACGAATTCGAGGTGGTCGTCGACCGGATCGGCCAGGAGGCCGACGGTGTGGTGAGCTTGTGGCTGCGCCACCCCGAGGGCGGCCCGCTGCCCGCGTGGACGCCCGGCGCACATCTGGACGTCTTCCTGGCCTCCGGTCGCCAGCGGCAGTATTCGCTCACCAACGACCCCGCCGACCGCGGGTTCTACCGCATCGCGGTCCGTTACATCGCCGACGGCGAGGGCGGCTCCGCGGAGATCCATCGGGATCTGCGGGTGGGTGACCGCCTGGGCGTGCGCGGGCCGCGCAACGCGTTCCCCTTCGTCGCCGCGCCGTGTTATCTGTTCGTCGCGGGCGGCATCGGGATCACGCCGATCCTGCCCATGGTCGCTGCGGCCGAGCATGCCGGGGTGCCGTGGCGGTTGATGTACCTGGGCCGCTCCAGGACGCGCATGCCGTTCCTGTACGACTTGGCTCGCTACACCGGCGGTGACGTGGTGGTGCGGCCGGACGACGAGTTCGGCGTACCCGACGCGCGGATGATCTTCGAGCAGACGCCGCCCGGCGCCGCGGTCTACGTCTGCGGGCCGCCGCCGCTGGCCGAGGCCGCGCGCGGGGTGCTCGCGCTGCACGATCCCTCGGCCTCGCTGCACACCGAGCGGTTCTCGCCGCTGCCCGTGCGGGACGGGGAGCCGTTCCGGATCAGGTTGCGTCGCAGCGGGTTCGACGTGGAGGTCGCCGCCGACGAGTCCGCGCTCAGCGCGATCCGCCGCGTGCTGCCCGGCGTGGCCTACTCCTGCGGGCAGGGTTTCTGTGGCACCTGCAAGACCCGGGTGCTCGCGGGCGCGGTGGAACACCGGGACCGGTCGCTGCTCGAGTCCGAGCGCGCCGAGGCGATGCTGACCTGCGTCTCCCGCGCGCACGGCGGCGAACTCGAACTGGATCTGTGAGCTCGGCGGGCAACGTCGCCCGCGGGTGGGAGGAGGACATGGCAGTGGCTGCGCATCCGGAGCACGTCCCGATCGCGGTGATCGGAGCCGGGATAGCCGGAATCGGTCTGGCGGTCGCGCTGCGCGAGGCGGGTATCGAGGATTTCGTGCTGCTCGAGCGCGCCGACGATCTCGGTGGCACCTGGCGCGCGAACACCTATCCGGGCTGTGCCTGCGACGTGCCTTCGCATCTGTATTCGTACTCCTTCGCGCCCAATCCGAATTGGTCGCGCACCTACGGGACGCAGCCGGAGATCCTCGCCTACCTCCGCTCGGTCGCGACGCGCCACGACGTGGTGCGCCACATGCGGTTCGGCGTCGAACTGCTCGAGGCGCGCTGGGACGAAGCAGGCACGCGGTGGCGGCTGCGCACCGATCGCGGCGATCTGACCGCGGACGTACTGGTCTCCGCCGTCGGGCCGTTCAGCGAGGCGCGGATCCCGCGGCTGCCGGGCGCGGAGACCTTCGAAGGGGCGCAATTCCATTCACTGCACTGGGACCACGAGCACGATCTCACCGGCGAGCGCGTCGCGGTGATCGGCACGGGCGCGTCGGCCGTCCAATTCATCCCCGAGATCCAACCGCTGGTGGGCGAGTTGACCGTGTTCCAGCGTTCGGCGCCGTGGATCGTGTCGCGGTTGGATCGCCGCACGCTGCCCGCCGAACGCGCGCTGCTGCGCCGGGTGCCCGCGCTCGGCCGCGCGCTGCGCGGCCTGTACTACACCGGCATCGAAGGGTTCGGTCTGGTCGGCTTCGTGGACAAGCGATTCCGCCATCCGTACGAGGCGCTCGGCAGACTCCAGCTGCTGCGTCAGGTGCGCGATCCCGAGCTGCGGCGCAAACTCACCCCTGACTATGTGATCGGATGCAAACGTGCGATCTTCTCCGACGCCTACTATCCGGCGCTGACCCAACCGAACGTCGAGGTGGTGACCGAGGGCATCCGAGAGATCCGCGCCGGGTCGATCGTCACCGCCGACGGCGCGGAGCACCCTGTGGACACGATCATCTGGGGTACCGGATTCGGTGTTCCCCCCGCCGTTTTCGATCGGGTGCACGGAATCGGCGGGCGCTCCATCGGTGAGCGGTACCGGGAGCGGCCGAGCAGTTACCTCGGCACGACTATGGCCGGGTTCCCGAACTTCTTCTGCACGCTGGGTCCGTTCGGGGCGGCGGGCAATCAGTCCGCCATCTATATGATCGAGGCGCAGGTGCGCTATATCGTCGATGCCGTGACCACCATGCGTGCGCAGAACATCCAGCGGATCGATGTGCGCGAGGATGTGCAGCGTGCCTTCCTCGACGAGGTGACCGAGCGCAGTCGCGACACCGCTTGGCTGACCGGCGGTTGCCGCAGCTACTACCAGACCGCCGACGGCGGCAACGCGGGGCTGTACCCGAACTGGAGCTTCGAGTATCGCAGGCGCACAAGTCGTTTCGATCACGAGTCCTACCGGCTGCGGGCGGGGTGAGCGCCGTGGTCGTCGATCTGCTGCGTCAGCTTCTCTCCCCGCCCGCCGAGCACTTGGATGTCCGCGACCGGGTGGTGGTGATCACCGGCGCGGGCACCGGCATCGGCCGGGCGCTGGCCGAAAAGCTCTACGCCTCGGGCGCTTCGGTGGCGCTGATCGACATCGACGAGGCCACCGCCGCGGCCGTCGGGCGCTCGATGGGGGAGCGGGCGCTGGTCGTGCGCGCGGACGTCTCCGATCGAATCGGGATGCGCGAAGCCATCTCCCGGGTGCGCGAGCGGTTCGGACGGATCGATGTCATGGTGGCCAACGCGGGCGTGGTGCCCGAGCCCGCGACCATCCGGACGATGAATCCCGGCGACTTCGATCGGGTCATCGGCATCAACGTGACCGGCGTGTTCAACACTGTGCATCCGGCGCTGGACGACATCGTCGCCGCGAAAGGGCACGTGGTGGTGGTCTCCTCCGCCGCGGCGTTCGCGCCGGGCATGGCCGGTTCGCCCTACATGGTCAGCAAGGCCGCCGTCGAGCAGTTCGGGCGGGCGCTGCGGGTGGAGCTGGCCGCGGTCGGCGCGACCGCGGGCGTGGCGTACTTCGGCATCGTCGACACGGCGATGACCCACGGCACCCTCGACGAAGACGATCTGGGCGCCGATCTGGGCGCATTGCTGCCGTGGCCGCTCAACCTGCGCATCACCGTGCGCGACGCGGCGGAATCCATCGCCGACGGCATCGCCCGTCGCGCCGCGCGCACCATCGCGCCGCCACAGTGGGAGCCCTACGCGTTGTTCCGCGGCGCGATCAACGTGGTGCTGGACAGCAGGCTGGCCCGGGACCCGCGCGTGCACGGCCTGATCCACCGGGTCGAACAGCGCGTCCTCGACAGCCGCCCCGTCACCCCGGTTCCGCGCTGACGCGCGGGCCGGGCTAAGGCTCGGCGGGGAAGATCGTGGGCAGCGTCAGCGCGTATTCCACATCGGCCCGCGTGCCGAGCGTCGTGAGCAGCACCCGGATCATGGTCAGGCGTGCCGCCGCGACGGTGTCCGCGTCCGGCTCGGCGCCGGGTGCGGTACCGGCGGAGATCCGGTAGACGACGTACTCGCACAGGTGCAGCGCGGCGTCCAGGTCCAGCGGGCTCGGCACCGGACGGCCCAGCCCGGCGAACGTCTCGCGTACCAGCGCGCGGATGTCGTCGAGCGCGCGCTCCCGATATACCGACACCGGCGAGCCCGGATCGTGCAGCTCGGCGAACAGCGGCCGCAGCATGGGGCCGTGCCCGCGCGCCCAGTCCAGGTAGGCGTCGATCAATCGGATGCCCAGCTCGACCGGCTCGTCGGTGCCCGTCAACGCCGTGCGGATGCCGCCGACCAACCCGTCGTTGGAACTGTCGAGCACCGCGAGCAGGGGTTCGTTCGCGTTGGCGAAGTAGCGGTAGAAGGTCGGCCGTGCCAACCCGGCCTGCTCGATGATCTGCGCGACGCTCAGCCCGCGGGAACCGGTGCGGGTGAACACTTCCGCCGTCGCCAGCACGATCCGGGCGCGCACCTCTTCGGCCTGTTCCGGAGTCTGCGGCGGTCTGCCGCGCCGTGCGGCCGTCGACTCAGCGGGCATGGTGCCACCTCACAAAGCGGCCCCCGGGATACCTGTGCGCCACGACGAACAGCTTGACACGAGCAGTGACATAGACATTAATCTAACACCACTGTTCATTTAATAGGGCGCGCACGCGGCCCACCGTCCTCGAGAGGGCCGAACATGACCACCGCCTCCCACCCGGTCACCGCCGACGCGCTGCCCTCCGCGCTGGTGCGGCCGTTGCTCGCGCACGCCGTCGCGGGCGGCGCCCCCGCGGTCGAAGTGTTCGCGCCCGCGACCGGCGCGAAGATCGTCGACCTGCCGCAGTCCTCCACCGCCGATATCGAGACCGCGTTCGCCACCGCCCGCGAAGCGCAGCGCCAGTGGGCGCGGCGTCCGGTGCGGGAAAGGGTCGCGGTGCTGCGCCGGTTCCACGACATCGTGCTGGCCGAGCAGGACACCATCCTGGACATCGTGCAGACCGAGACCGGCAAGGCACGGGCGCACGCCTTCGACGAGGTCGGCGACGTGGCCGTGAACGCCAGGTACTACGCCTCGGTGGCCGGCCGGCTGCTGGCCACCCGCAAGCCGCGCGGAGTGCTTCCCGTGCTCACCCAGGTCGACGTGCTGCACCGGCCCAAGGGTGTGGTGGCGGTGATCTCGCCCTGGAACTACCCGCTGGCACTGGCCGTCTCCGACGCGCTGCCTGCCCTCGTCGCGGGCAACGCGGTGGTGGCGCGTCCGGACAACCAGACCGCACTGACCGCGCTGTGGGCCATCGATGCCGCCGTGCGCGCCGGACTGCCGCGTGGGCTCTGGCAGGCGGTGCTCGGCCGCGGTTCGGTGATCGGCGGCGACGTGATCGCCCGCGCCGACTACGTCGACTACACCGGCTCCAGCGCCACCGGGCGCACCATCGCCCAGCAGGCGGGCGAGCGGCTGATCGGCTACTCCCTCGAACTGGGTGGCAAGAACCCGCTGCTGGTGCTCGCCGACGCGGACGTCTCCCGTGCCGCCAAGATCGCCATCCGCGCCTGCTTCGCCTCGGCCGGGCAGCTGTGCGAGTCGATGGAACGGATCTACGTACACGACAGCGTCTATGACCGCTTCGTCGCCGAATTCGTCGGGCACGTCGAGGCCATCGAACTCGGCGGCGGGCTGAACTACGACAGCGACATGGGTTCGCTGACCTTCCAGCGTCAGCTGGACACGGTGCTGGCGCATGTGAACGACGCGGTGGCCAAGGGCGCCACGGTGCTGGCGGGCGGTCGCGCGCGCCCGGACCTCGGCCCGTACTTCTACGAGCCCACGGTGCTGGCGGGCGTGCGGCCGGGCATGACGGTGCATCGCGAGGAGACCTTCGGCCCCGTGGTCTCGATCTACCGTGTGAGCAGCGACGACGATGCCGTTGCGCAGGCCAATGACACCGCCTACGGCCTCAACGCCAGCGTGTGGACCAAGGACGCCGCCCGCGGCCGTGCGGTGGCGGCGCGGATCAACGCGGGCTCGGTGAACGTCAACGAGGGCTTCATCGCCGCGTGGGGCAGCGCCGACGCGCCGTCGGGTGGGCTCGGCATCTCCGGCACGGGGCGCAGGCACGGTCCCGAAGGCCTGCTCAAGTACATCGACACCCAGACCATCGCGGTGCAGCGGGTGCTGCCCATCGCGCCGCTGCCCGGTATGTCCGAAGCGCTCTGGGCCAAGACCATGACGCTGTACTTCGGCGTCATGAAATCGCTTCGGCAGAAGTAACTCGCAGGACTCACGGATCAGGAAGCGGTACGGATGAAACTGGACACGGTGGCGGGCAAGAGGGTCCTGGTCACGGGGGCCGCGATGGGCCTGGGCAAGCTGTTCGCCGAGCGTGCGGTGCGCGAAGGCGCCGCGGCGGTGGTGCTGTGGGACATCAACGAGGCCGCGCTGAAGGAGACCGCCGCCGAGCTGACCGGCCGCGGCAGCGCCGTGCACCATCACGTGGTCGACGTGGCCTCGGCCGAGTCGATCACCGAGGCGGCGGCAAGCGTGCGCGAGCAGGTCGGCGGCATCGACATCCTGGTCAACAACGCGGGCATCGTGCGCGGCAACAGCTACTTCTGGGAAACCGACAACCGCGCCGACATCGACAAGACGATGGCGATCAACTCGCTCGGACCGATGTACGTCACGCTCGAATTCCTGCCCGCGATGGTCGCCGGATCCACCGAGGCGCGAGTGCTGACCATCGCTTCCTCGGCGGGCCTGGTGTCCAACCCGCGCATGAGCGTCTACGCCGCGTCCAAGTGGGCGGCGCTGGGCTGGTCGGACTCCGTGCGCATCGAGCTGGAACAGGCCGGCCACGACCACGTGAAGATCACCACGGTCTGCCCGACCTACATCAACACCGGAATGTTCGAGGGCGCCAAGGGATTCCTGTTCACGCCGATCCTGGACCAGCTGAAGGTGGTCGACACCTCGTGGCGGGAGATGAAGAACGGCACCCCGCTGCTCGTACTGCCATGGACATCACGCTTGAACAAGGCGCTCTCCGGCCTGCTGCCGATCAAGCTGCGCGACCTGTTCCTCGACACGGTCGGCGTCTACCACTCGATGGACCAGTTCACCGGCCGCAAGAAGTAGCGCGGCATCCGGGTCGGAGCCGGGCGGTGCGCCCTCGTCACCGGGGGCGGGTGCCGATGACCACGGTCGCGTAGTGCTCGTCCGACTCCGCGACGCGCCCGGCGAGGCCGTGCTCGGCCAGCACGCCGAGCGCGATCGGCGCTTGGTCCTCGCTGGACTCCACGAGCAGATGTCCGCCCGGGGCCAGCCACTCGGCAGCATCGGCCGCGACCCGGCGGAAGACATCCAATCCGTCCGGGCCGCCGTCGAGGGCGGTGCGCGGCTCGTGATCGCGTGCCTCCGGCGGCATCCGCGCGATCATTTCCGAGGGGACGTAGGGGGTGTTGCAGAGCAGGACATCGACGCAGCCGCGCAATTCCTCCGGCAAGGGCTCGAAGAGGTCCCCTTCGTAGACCGGGGCGCCGAGCGGGGTGAGGTTGCGGCGGGCGCACGCGACCGCGACCGGATCGATGTCGGCGGCCGCCAACGTGATGGCGCGGCCCGCGTCGGCGGCGGCCCGCGCCGCAGCGAGGCCGAGGGCGCCCGAGCCACAGCACAGATCGACCACCACCGGATGGCCGGTGCGGTCGCGGATCAATTCGACCGCAAGATCGACGAGGAACGCGGTGCGCTGCCGCGGCACGAAGACGCCGGACGACACCGCGACCCGCAGTCCGTGGAACTCCGCCCAGCCGAGCAGGTGCTCGAGCGGACTGCCGGTGACGCGCCGGGCGACCAGCGATTCGAGGGGGACACCGGTCTCCGCGGCGGCGGCCGTGAGCAACCGCGCCTCGTCCTCGGCGAACACGCAGCCCGCCGCCCGGAGCCGAGCCACCACGTCGGTACTTCCCGCTGACGTCACGGGGCCATCCTGCCGCGCGCACGCGTGACGCCGCCAACGGATTTCCCCGGGCGATCGGGACCGGCGTTTCGGACGCGGGTCCCGATCGGCCCGGAGTCAGCGTGCCGTGTCGAGCTGGAAGGTGCGGGTGGCGTCGAGGTAGATGCCGCGCTGGCCCGCTCGGCCCGGCGGCGGCAGCTGCGAGACCAGCTGTTCGAGCGAGGTCGTCGCGCCGACGACCCTGGTGCCCGCGACGATGAAATCCGCCACGGCACGGCGGATGTGATTGGGCGAGGTGACCACGATCGCGCTCGTCGCGCCCACATCCCGCAGCAGCCTCGTGCTGAACAGGGCGTTCTGCACGGTGGAGCCCGCGCGGCTCTCCACGTGGACGCGCGTGGGCGGCACGCCGTGGGCGACCAGCCAGTCGCGCATGGCCTCGGCCTCGGTGATGCCGTTCTGCGGATTGCCGCCGGTGACGACGATCGGCGACAACGGCGCGGCGATCGACTGCAACCAGGCCGCGGTGAGCCGGTTCACCAGTTCGGGACGCAGCGCCCCGTCCGGGAGCAGGCCGTAGCCGAGCACGACGATGCCGGTCTGCGGCCCCGCCAGCGCGGGCAGCGGGTTCGGCAGGGTGCCCACGGCGGCGCGGATGGCGCCGAGCACGTTGTCGGTGCCCTGTGCCAAGCCCGGATCGACCGCGTGCAGCCGGGCCATGGCGTCCACCAGCGCGGGCAGGTCACCGGCGTAGTCCGACCAGATCGCCTGCAGGGCCAGTGCTTCGGCGTCGGCGGGGTCGGCGCCGATCAGATTGCGCAGGTCGGCGCGGCCCGCGTTGTCGTCGCCGTTGGCGAAGTGCCGCTGGGCGGAGTTGTAGAGGGCGTCCGTTTCCGGCGCGGCGTGCGCGGGGACACCGGCGAGCCCGGTGAGCGAGAACGCGGCGAACGACGCCGCGACGAGAGATTTCCAATGCCTCGAGATCATCACTACAGTCGTCACCTTTCCGCTGCGGAACGGGTTGGCACGTGCTAGCAGTTAGCTGGGGCAAGCAGGAATTACCATACGGCCGAAGTTCCCGGCGATCCGGCAATTGGCGAACGGGTCATGCGCCGCCGTCACGGCTATGTGTGCTCGGCGGAACGACAGGTCGCGAAATCCGCTGTCGGCGATTTTCGATGCCGAGTCGGCGCGTTTCGATCTTCGCTCTTACCAAAGAAACGTTCAGTTCGGCGCAAGGCGGGCTGCCATGGACAATGCTCTCCGTGTCGCTCCGCTCAGCCCTGGCGGCCCGATGGTGGACGAGTGCCTTCCGGCGTGTCGAACGGTCTTAGTTCGGTTCGCCGAGCGTCCGCCCGCGGTTCGGCGTTCGATTGCCTTGCATTAGCTCAACTCGACGTGGGCGCGGGAGGGATTCGTCCGGCCGCGCCCGTTAGGCTGTGTCAACGTGGATACCGTTTCGCTGTCCGGCAAGGAACTCGCCGCCGCCATCAACGCCGACACCAAGGCCCGCGCCGCCGCGCGCACCGAAGGCGGCGCCGCTCCGCGTCTTGCTCTGGTCGTTGCGAACGACGACCCCGCGAGCGCCTGGTATGTGAACTCACTTCGCAAAGCGGCCGAACGACTCGGAATCGTTTGCGACACGGTCGATCTGGGTGCAGCGGCCGGTGCGGCGGAGATCCGTGCCGAGCTCGCCGCGCGCGGTGCGGATCCGGCGACCGACGCGATCATGCTGCAGACCCCCCTCCCGAAGGGTGTCACCCTCCACGACGTGAGTTCCGCGATCGTCGCGTCCAAGGACGTCGACGGCGTCAGCCCGTTGTCGCTCGGCCTGCTGGCGGCCGGGCTGGACGGCTTCGTCCCCGCCACCTCCGAGGCCGTGGTCGAACTGCTCGAGCACCACCAGATCCCGCTGGCAGGCCGCCACGTCGCGGTCGTCGGCCGGTCGAACGTCGTCGGGAAGCCGCTCGCTCAGCTGCTGCTGGCGAAGGACGCGACCGTCACGGTGTGCCATTCCCGCACCGCCGACCTCGCCGCCGTCACCGCCGCCGCCGACATCGTCGTCGCCGCGGCGGGCCGCATCGGTCTGATCTCCGGCAAGCACGTTCGGGAGGGCGCGGTGGTCATCGACGTCGGCACCAACGAGGCCCCCGACGGCAAGATCGTCGGCGATGTCGACGCGGACTCGGTACGCGGCAAGGCCGCCGGGCTCAGTCCCGTCCCCGGTGGCGTGGGGCCGGTCACCACAGCCCTCCTCATGCGCCATGTGGTCACCGCCGCCGAATCCGACTGACCTGGCGCTCGCGCCTGCGGAGAGCTGCCTGATGGGTGCGGTCGGACGTAGTCCGTCCTCAGCCCGCGCATGGCCGGAGCGACGGCGGAGGTACGCAGCTTGCGCATGGCCGGAGCGAAGGCGGAGGTACGCAGCTTGCGCATGGCCGGAGCGAAGGCGGAGGTACGCAGCTTGCGCATGGCCGGAGCGAAGGCGGAGGTACGCCTAACCGCGGGCGATGGCGCTGATGAGAGTGCGCTCGCCGTCCTTGGTGGTGGTGACGATCTGCGGATTGTAGGTCACCGGTTGCTGTCCTGGGCGGTGCTCGGTGATCACCACGATGTACTGGCCCGCGAAGGCGCCGGGACTGATCGCGACACAGTGGGTGGTGCCCGGCGGAATGCTGTCGATGCCGCGCTGGATCGCGTCGGCTGCTTGTACGGCGGCGTCCGCGGTGGTGGTGGCGCGGACCTGCTCGCCGGACCGGTCCACGTAGTAGGCGTGCTGGAAAGCGAAGATCACCGCGGGGCCGGAGTCGAATCCGCCGACGCCGTTGCCCTGAATCCGGTTGCCCACCCGCTCGGCGGGGCACTGCGCGGTCGGTGCGGCGGGCGTGGTGGCCTGCGCGGACGGAACCGGTGCGGCGGCCTGCCGATCGGGGCCGCCGGTCCCGACCAGCACATAGGCCACGAGGGCCAGCGCGGCGATACCGAGTATGCCGAGCAGTGGCACCACCCATCGCCGTGAACGCGGCGCGGGCGAGCGGTCGATCAGCCCCGCGAATAGGTCCTCGTACAGCTCCGGCTCGGGTTCCGGCGGCTGCGCGGGCTCGGAGGGCGGCGCCGGCGGTCGATCCACCCACGCGGCCCACTCGCCGCGGTAGTCCTCGCCGGACGGCGCCTGTACCGGCCGCTCGGCGCCGTACGGATGCCCCCGGTCGTAACCGGGTCGTGCGCTCATCTCCGGTCGATCCATCGCCCCACCCTTCATCAGGTCCCCGTCAGATTAACCGCATCGTCCCGAGCCGGGAACGCCCTGCCGCGTTCACAATTGAGCCGTCCCGCCCCTCGGAGGGTACCGCCCGGTACGTCGATCCGGCGCACGTGTGCCGCGCCATCCCCGCCCGGCTCGCTGATTCGCGCCGACCGCGACCGAGGCGCACAACGCCGTTCCGCGGCGCCGAGAGCGCGAGCGCCTCTGCCGGAGAAGCGTTTCGGGAAGCGGCATCACCGCAGTAGGTTCAGCCATTCGTGCTCGGGGTAGTGGTCGGTCACGTACGTCCGCACGGCTGCTCGTTGGGCGGTGGTCAACCTCGGCCAGGTTCGCTCGAGATCGACGCGGTCCTTCGGTCTGGCCTGCTTGGCCTTGAAGATCAGCACCAGCTCCGGGTTGAGGTATCGGATGCCGTCGTCGGCGATCCAGGTCACCTCGTCGAGCGGTGCGACCATGGAGCGATCGCGCCGGTTGACCCATGCCCCGTCCTGTCCCGGATTCAGCAGAAGATCGATCAGCCATGGGGATCGCGCGTTCGCGCGCAGCCACACCTGATCGGCGCTCTCGGCTACGTCGGGGCAGCGTTCGTCGACGGGGCGGATGCCGTCCGGGCCCGCCGACCAGATGTGCAGGCGGCCGCGCGCGGCGGTGCGCAGGGCGGGCAGATCAGCGCGGAACATCGCCACGTCCACGTCGCTGTGCCGCCGCCGGGTGCCGGTGCAGGCGTCGATCGCCCAGCCTCCCGCGATCCACCAGGAAGCGTCGATGTCGCCGAGTATCTCGCCGACATCGCCCGGCGTGACGAATGCCCACGGGCCCCAAAGATCTTGGAAATCGGCTTCTTTCGTGTCACGAGGCGGCGGGATCGGAAACTCGCGCAACGGTGACCCTCCCTCGGGTACGTCTTCCGAACGCTACTCGGAGGAGGGCGCCGTTCACCAGTGCGTGACGACCGGGTCGCCGACGCCGATCGTGTGATAGACCCATTCGGCGTCGTCGGGAGCGAGGTTGATGCAGCCGTGGCTGACGTTCGAGTAACCTTGTTGGTCCACCGACCACGGAGCCGAGTGGATGAAAACACCGCCCCACGTGAGCCGTTCGGCGAACTCGCCGTTGATGATGTAGCCCTCCGGCGAACTCAGCGGAATGCCGATGGTGCGGGAGTCGAACACGACGGACCGGAATTTCTCCAGAACCGGCCATGTGCCGGTAGGCGTTTCGTATCCGGGCTTGCCCATCGAGGCGGGCATCGTCCGGACGACGGTGCCGCCGACGGTGAGCGTGAATGTGTGCGCCGACATGTTCGCTTCACCGAAAACGCCTGCGTTGGTGGTGAATTCCGTGCGCACGCCGCCGACCGAGACGAGGATGTTCGAACCGGCGGGCAGGAACCCGGTGGGCGTCCACGTCACTTCGCGATCGTCGGTCCACGCGAATGTGCCCGGCAGTGGCCGGGTCGTTCTGATGTCGATGGATTGTTCCGTCTGCGCGCGATTCGCGACAGGTGCGGCGAAACGAACGGTCACGGGCTGGGCCACGCCCACCACCTGGCCGTTCGAGGGTCCGATCGCCGCCACCGCGGGCGTCGACGGCTTTCCGATCATCGTCGCTGTCGCCGCGCCCGACCCGAACGCGGCAAGTGCCACGATCACGGTCGCGAGGAACAGGTACCGAATGGCGCTCCTCATGGCGTCCACCCCTTCGAGCTGGTGTGGTAGGCAAAAGACAGTCTAAGCTCCCATGATCAACTCGGCCACGGATAGAACTTGGTCCGTGGTCCAGTTGTGATCGGGGACACGCCCACCACTGAGCGCTTACCCCGCGCGGTCGCGTCGAAACGGGCACACGTACCGGTACCAGGGCTCCGGCTAGGGTCAGCGCGCGCCGCCGACGGGCAGCGGTTCCGGCGCGGCCGCCGCTCGCGCGTCGAAATCCGCTCGGGCGGAGAGGATCCGGTCCTGGTGCTCGACGGCCCAGATGCCCATGGCATGCGTGATCGCGCCGATGCTCGCGCCGAGTTCGGTGAGCGAGTACTCCACGCGGGGCGGCACCGTGGGGTAGACCGCGCGGTGCACCAGCCCCTCGCGCTCCAGGGCTCGCAGCGTGCGGGTGAGCATCTTCTGGGTGATGCCGTCCAGGCGGCGGCGCAGCTCGTTGAAGCGGATCGGCCCGCCGTGGCCGCGCAGCACGCCGAGCACGAGCATCACCCATTTGTCGGCGAGCACGGTCAGCACTTCTCGTGCGGGGCAGTGGTGCAAGTAGTTGTCGACCAGGCTGCCGGCCCCGGGCCGGTCACGGGCAGTATCCATTGGGTACCTCGGTATCAAGAAGGTGCCTTCTTTCCGAAAGGTACCACAGGTGGCCAGAATCGGTGCATGCTCGCAATCACGCAATACGCGTTCGGTGGCCCGGAAGTGCTCCAAGTGGTCGAGGTGGATCGGCCGCGGCCAGGTCCGGGGGAGGTGCTGGTGCGGGTCGCCGCGACCAGCGTCAACGCCGCCGACTGGAAGGTGCGCGCCGGGCTGGTCGGGAGGCTCGGCGATCCACCGCTGACGCTGGGGCTCGACGTGTCGGGTGTCGTGGCCGAACTCGGACCCGGTGTGGACCGGTTCGCGGTCGGTGATCCGGTATACGGCATGGTTTTCGGCGGCGCGAACGCGGAATACGTTGTGGCGCAAGCGCACGCCCTGGCGCCGAAGCCGAGGAACCTCGACCTGGTGCACGCCGCGGCACTGCCGACGGCGGCGCTGACCGCGTGGCAGGCGCTGGCCGCGCTCGGAGCGGGGCAACGCCTGCTGGTGCACGCCGCCGCGGGAGGCGTCGGGCATCTGGCGGTGCAGATAGCCCGGCACCGGGGCGCCTACGTGATCGGCACCGCACGCGCGGTCAACCACGAATACCTGCGCGGACTCGGCGCCGACGAGGTGATCGACTACACCGCGGTCGATTTCGGCGCCGCGGTGCGCGACGTCGACGTCGTGCTCGACCTGGTCGGTGGAGCGTACGGTTCTCGCTCGGTCCCGGTGCTCCGGCCCGACGGCAGATTGATCGACACGCAGGGTTCGGATGCGGAAGCCGATCCGCGTTACGAGCGGTTCTATGTCGAACCGTCCGGGGTATCGCTGCGCGAGATCACCACGATGGTCGAGCGCGGTCATCTGCGCGCGACCATCGACCAAGTGCTACCGCTCGCGGATGCCGCGAAGGCGCACGAACTCAGCGAGTCCGGACGGGTGCGCGGCAAGATCGTGCTGGTCGCTTGGAACCCGCCCGCCTGACGGGGCCGGGCCGTGGCCCGCGCGAGCGAGTCAGCGGCGAACGGCGTGCACGACGTCGGCGTGCAGGGCGTCCGCCCGCGCGGTCAGCTCGTCGATCCGCACCAGGACCGCGGCGAACCGGTCGCCCTCGGCGGCGGGCAGCGACGCCACGTTGATCTCGATGTTGAGCTGCGAGGAGGTCGCGGCGGCGCGGCAGGCGTCGGCGGCCGCGCCGATGTCGGTGACGACGTTCGGATTCCCGATCGGGAACAGCTCCGCCGCCAGCGACAGCACCTCGTCCGCCTCGTCGACGACGGCGGCGGGCACGCGGGCGGCCTCGATCAGCGCGTCGTTGATCGCCGCGGTGCGGGCGGCGAGATCCTCCGGGGTGTCCTTGGGCAGCTTGTAGGCGGCGCCGACAGCCGTGAACGCGGCGGCGTCGGCGTCGGCCAGCGCGAGAGCGCGCTCGCGGGCCGCGTCGGCGGCCTCGATGATCCGATCGACCACCGGCCGGTTCTCGGCGTCCTTGGCGCGGGTGGTGTATCGCGCGACCATCGCGACGAGCGCGGCGGCCTGCGCGGCGTGCAGCGCGGCCACCGCGCCGCCGCCCGGTGCGGGAATCTTGGCGGCCAGATCGCTCAGGTACTGCGCCAGGGCGGCCCCGCCGAAGGACGGCGCAGTTTCCGTGGACGACGAGCTGGTCTGCGACACGAGGGTGTTGCCTTTCGTTTACGGCGAGGATGGTCTACGAGTAGACGCTACCCCGTGCCGCCGGTCGTACGGTCGTGACCACGCCTTGCCGGGCCTTCCCCTGTGGCCGGTGCGCGGCCCGAGCGTACCCGCCGTTATGTTGAGTGCCATGCGCATCGGATTGAGCATCAACTACTCGGGGGGCTTCAAAGAGGCGGCGGCCGAAGTCGCCGACCTCGAGCGGGCGGGCCTGGACATCGTGTTCGTGCCCGAGGCGTACTCGTTCGACGCGGTGAGCGCGCTCGGTTACCTGGCCGCGAAGACCACGCGCCTGCAGTTGGCCTCCGGCATCCTGCAGCTCTACACGCGTACCCCGAGCCTGACCGCCATGACCGCGGCGGGCCTGGACTTCGTCTCCGACGGACGGTACGTGCTCGGGCTGGGCGCGTCGGGTCCGCAGGTGATCGAGGGCTTCCACGGCGTGCCCTATGACGCGCCGATCGGCCGGACCAGGGAACTGGTCGAGATCTGCCGGAAGGTCTGGCGGCGCGAGCGCCTGGAATACCAGGGCAAGTACTACCAGATCCCGCTGCCCGCCGAACGGGGCACCGGTCTCGGCAAGCCGCTCAAGCTGATCAACCACCCGGTGCGTGAGCGCATTCCGGTGCTGCTGGCCGCGCTCGGGCCGAAGAACGTGGAACTGGCCGCCGAGATCGCCGAGGGCTGGCAGCCGATCTTCTTCCTGCCGGAGAAGGCGAAGGATGTGTGGGCGGACTCGCTCACCGCGGGTCTGGCCAAGCGCGACCCCGCCTTGGGCGACCTGGACGTGTACGCGGGTCCGGCCCTGGCCATCGGGGACAACGTCGAACCGCTGCTGCAGTTCGTGAAGCCGCATCTGGCGCTCTACATCGGCGGCATGGGCGCCAAGGGCAAGAACTTCTACCACACCCTGGCCACCAAGTACGGCTACGGCGCCGAGGCCGACCGCATCCAGGAGCTGTACCTGGCGGGGGAGAAGGAGGCCGCGACGAAGGCGGTCCCGGACCAGCTGGTCCGGGACATCTCCCTGGTCGGCTCGGCCGGATACGTCAAGGAGCGGGTCGCGGCCTTCAAGGAAGCCGGCGTGACGGTCCTGAACGTCGTTCCGATGGCGGCCACCGCCGCCGAGCGCGTCAAGCTGATCGAACAGCTGCGCGAACTGGTCTGAGCAAGGCGCTGCCGCCGTCGACGGGTGCGACGGCGGCAGCGGCACGCGTCATCTCTGCTGGAGCGCCGCCAGCGCGGCGTCCAACGTCGAATGCAGCGCGAAGACCTGATCCAGGCTGGTCATCTTCAGTTGCCGACTGGTCGCCGGGCCCTCGGCGACGACGGCGATCGCGGTGGTCGAGCCGGCGCGCTGGTGGGCCGCGACGAGCGTCGCCATGCCCGCCGAGGCGAGGAAGCTGACCGCGGTGAGGTCGATGATCAGGGCCGCGGGCTTGCCGCTGAGAATGGCATCGATCGCATTCTCCAGTGCGGGCGCCGTCGCGAGATCGACCTCGCCGGCCACCGTCAGCACCGTGGCGCCGTCGTGGGCCGCGACCGTGGTGGTCATCGTGTCCGCGAGGGGGTACGCGTCTCCGGAAGTGTTGGTCACAACTCCACGACACACAATCCAGCGCGAATATGCAACCGCAGTGTGTTCATGCTGCGACACATTACACGGTCTTGGGGGTAGATTCGGCCCCGGGGTGGCGGTCCGGCGCACCGCACCGACCGGGCTCGGTGCGTGCCCATCGCGGCCTGGACGGCCGATCGCGCGTCGCGAGGGGGTGCGGCTCACCGGTCAGGACCGCTACCGCGGTGGCCAGCTCGGCGATCGAGGCACCGGTGTAGGTGAACGTCGCCATCCCGCGCGCCGGGCTCGCGCTGTGGCCGGCGAAGGCGCGCGCGACCGCCATGCCGAACTCACGCTCCACCCACGTCAACGTGGTGTGGCGGATCCAGTGCGCGCTGACCCCGAGCGCCGCGGCCCACGGCAGACGCGCACGCAGCCGGGCGGTGAGGGTGTCGTGGCGGCGCCGCCCGATCGGACGCCCGCCGCGGTAGCGCAGCACCCGATCGGTGGTCTGCGCGCCGCCGCGCTGGGCGGCGTGCTCGACCAGCCGCCGCATCAGCGTGGGAGAGACCGGATGCCAGCGCACCACCCCGCCTTTCTCCCGGAGCCGGACCAGGCAGTCGGCGACGTTCAAATCGGCTAGCGCGAGCCGGATCACCGCACCGCGCCGGCACGCGGTCTCGATGTGCAGGCGCACGATAAGGGCATCCAGGGCCGGGTCGTTGCCGGTGGTGGCGGCGATGTGGGCGAGTTCGAGGACCTGATCGACGGTCAGCGCATGGCGCAGTCCGGGTAATGCGGCCGGGCGGGGCACGACCGCTGCGGGGTTGTCGCGGTGCTCGATCAGCCGGTCCCGCTCGGCGTAGGAGTAGAGGCAGCGAAACGCGGACACGAAATGCGCGACCGCGGCGTGCCCATCGCGGGAGTTCGCCCGGACCACGACATTGTCCCGGTGCCCCTGTACGAGCCGGCCGATCTCGGTCGCGGACGGCTCATCGAGCCGACGCTCCGGCCATTCGCGTTCGATGATCCGCCAGTAGGTGTCGTAGTTGGCGACCGTCGTCGCCGGCACCGCCGCCCGCACGACCGGAATCCACGCGGCGAACGTCGGCACCTCCACGCCCGTCCCGGCCCCGAGATCATCGACGGTCAGCCCCATCCGCTCGAGCAGATGCCGCGCCGCGGCCAGGTCATCGATATCCATCGGCCGGCTCCCACAGATCCGGACTATGCGCATACACCGCGCCGGCGACGGCGGCCATCGGAAAGACCAGCAGCCTTCCGCGGTCCAGCGCCGCGATCAGCAACACGCGATCCCCGGCGAACAGGTGACAGCCGTGGCGGACCGCCGCCGGTAGATGCAGGTAGCCTCGCGGACCGATCGGCCACCGCCCGCCCTCGGCGGGTCTCACGACCGCGATGTGACGGTCGACCCCGACCTCGACACACTGCCCGGGCCCCCAGCCCAACGCGCGTAGCGCCGAGCGCTCGCCGATCCGGCCCCGGGAATCGAGCGCTGACACAGAGCAATGGATACGGCCGATCGGAACATCCGAAATCGCCGGCGGAAACTCGAAAGGCAGTCCCCGGGGCCAGTCATCGGCGGCGGCTGACGGATAGAAACTATCGAACTCGGACGTCATCGCCCGGCTCGACCGTTCGAATACGTCCTCGAAGGAAAGCCAGGCACGCGGAGAAGTTCGGCCGAGCCGACCGCGAAAGAGCACATCAGGTCACCTATCTCGGACCTGCCTGCGAATTCTCCCGATACCTAGTATAAGTCATCTGAGATCGCGCTTCAGAATGCGGGTGCCTGCGCGTCGATCCGGTCGAGTATCAGCAGTTTGGGGAGTGTCGGGTAACGGCTCTGCCTCAGTTCCTGTGGTGATCCAGCTATGCCAGCAGGATCCGTCCGGTGGCGGAGTAGCTCGTGCAGCAGGTTCAGGCCGCCGGTATAGCCGAGGGCTTTGATCTCGTGGAACAGATGCAGCACCGCGACGCCGGGCTCCTCGGTGCGGCGGTGGCGCAGGTGGTCGCGGTAGGGGTTCGAC